>NZ_NIZW01000003.1:0-215000 GCF_002727185.1 Rhodopirellula bahusiensis | reverse complement strand
CCGGAGTTGGCCGTTTTCTTCAAAAAAGTTTTTTGAAAGACACTCGAAAGCATCACAAAAAAACCTTCCGTCTCCCGCTTCTTCTCGGCCACCGAAGTGGCTTGCTGTCAGCGAGGTGCGGGAAGATATGGGTACTCTTCGGATGTCGCAAGGGCCGTTGGTGAATTTATTGCAAATTGTTTTGAAGGTTTCTTGCTCGCACACATCGACAATCGCCGTTTGGCACCGCAAATCACGTGGTTCGTCCTCCTTTTGAGCTCCCGAAGTTTCTTCTGGGCTTCCGGTGCTAGGCCCATCGCTTTGACTTGAATCGATCTGAGAACGTGCGGTTTGTGCCACTTTCCCCCTCCGGGAGAGCGATCGACCGCAGACAAGGTCGATAAAACGCTTGCCTCTTCATCTTCAAAACAAGAGAAGCAGCGGAATCCATCGGCAACGCGAAGCGAGTGAGCACGCATCAATCGCCGAACCGGGTTTCAGCATGGCCGTTCAACTTTGTCCGCCTGATCCTCCTCTTCCTAATGCAACCCGCCATGTCTCAGTCTTCGGGAACCTCGCCTTCAGGAAACGTCGACAGTCAGTTGGACAACCTAATCAACCGTATTCACGCCTTGAGCGGTGATAAATCAGGTGGCGTCCCGTCCGTTTCCGGCAAACCAGCCGTAGCCGGGACCGCACCTGCTTCTCCCGGTAGCCGGCCAGCGGTTCCGCCCGCGACACCCACCCCAGCCCAAACAACTCCTCCGAAGAACGCGGCCCAGCCAAATCCCGCCGCCGCATCTCGCCCTTCGGAAGCGGCACCGGCCCAGCGTCCCCCGACCCCGCCAACTGCAGCGGCCACCCCACAGAACCGTCAGGCCGGACAAAACCGCCCCGCCCCGCCGCGACCTCGGCCCGCTCAAACTGCCGGATACCAACCCAACCGCGATGAACCATGGCGTCCCGCGGAGCCTGAATCGATGCGGGCTGGTCACATCAACGAAACGCTCGTTGAATCGATCATTTTCCGGTTCATCCTCAACGCGGGTGAAGTCGAAGGCCGGCGCATTGCGGACCAAGTCCAGCTGCCCTTCCGCTTGATTGAACCCATCTTAGAACGTTTGAAGATGGACCAGTCGGTTGCTTACAAAAGTGCAACCGCCACCAATGACTATGTGTATGTGCTAACCGAGTCGGGCCGAGCCATCGCCCGCAATCACCTGCATGACTCCACCTATCATGGAAGCTGCCCGGTCAGATTGCCTGACTACATCGAGAGCGTCAAACTTCAAACGATCGAAGGCCAATATCCAAAACGAGAGGACTTGCAGCGAGCCTTCAGCGACCTGTTGATCAATCCAAAAATGCTTCACCGGCTTGGGCCTGCCGTGGCCAGTGGACGCGGGATGTTCTTGTTTGGATTCCCTGGCAACGGCAAGACCTCCATCGCCGAACGAGTGACTGGAGCCTTCGGGAAGTACATCTGGATTCCGCGTGCGGTCGACATTGACGGAGACATCTTGCGTGTCTTTGACCCTATGAATCACGAAGCCGTCATGCCAGAAACCTCCGGTGGATTGCTGAATTCCGGAAGCTTTGACAAACGCTGGGTACGAATCAAACGCCCCACAATCGTGGCGGGTGGTGAACTGACGATGGAGATGCTGGAAGTCCTCAACAACACCACCAGCAACATCAGCGAAGCGCCGCTGCAGATGAAAAGCAACTGCGGAACGTTGGTGATTGATGACTTTGGTCGCCAAAAAATGTCCGTCGACCAGCTATTGAACCGGTGGATCATTCCACTCGAAAAGCGCTATGACTTTCTTAACATGGCATCAGGCAAGAAGATCCAGGTTCCCTTTGACCAATTAGTTATATTCAGCACCAACCTGGAACCCAAAGACTTGGTCGATGACGCGTTCTTGCGTCGGATTCCTTATAAGATCGAAGTTGAGAACCCGCCCGAAGCTGATTTCCGCAAGCTATTTGAAATCATGTGCAAGGTCACAAAGATCCCTTATAACGCCGAAGCTGTCGACTACTTGGTAAAGACTCATTACTTGCCCGTTGATCGCCCGTTTCGCAACTGCCAGCCACGAGATTTGCTGCTTCAGGTTCGGAACTACTGCCTCTACAACAACCTCGAGGTGGAGCTCAAAAAGGAGTACTTCGACTTCGCCTGCGACAACTACTTCTCGGTGATGTAAGCCCGCGAATTCGAGATGCACGCCCGCGAATTCGGCTCCGGCGACCGTCTGGATTACCAGCGACAGACACGGACTCTTCCCAGCGGCACATCAGCAAGGTGATCGATCCATCGGCGGGCTCTATACGCCCACGGAGCAGCTACCCAGATGCTGAAGCTGCCGCATCCCGCTCAAATCGCACCGCCAATCGGCGTGAATAGCGGTGTCGGAGCGAATCGACACTCGCTCCTGGCTTGCCCACCGTCTTCGCTCAGGTTGCAATCTTGATTTGGCAGCCACTCATTCGCCGGTACAATGAGCGGCCCCCCTTCGCTCATTCCAAATGAGTCCCGCCCCCCATTCTGCATTCCCCTCATGTTCATCTTTTCTGCTTTGCTGCCGATGCCCGAACTTCACTGCCGTCGAACCCCTGCCCTGTCAGGCCAACGGTCCGCCCTTTCTCCCCTGCTTTCACTGCTTCTTCTCTTCCCGCTGGTGCACGCCGGAACGGCCAATTCCGCCGAAGAAGAAGCAGCGGAAGCCAACGTGATCCGAATGCCAGTCGATGACGAGGGTCTGGTCGTCGATTTCGAACGGGATATCGCTCCGATCTTCCGGCAACACTGCTTGGAATGCCACGGAGCCGAAGAAGCGAAAGCCGACTTCCGGGTCGATGATCGGGACACCGTGTTTGGATACGTCTATGGAGAGGACCTGGAATCGAGCTCGATGTACATCGACTATCTGATCAGCGAAGACGATGACATGATGATGCCGCCTCGCAGTCATGGGGGCCCCCTCGCTCCAGCTGAGCTGGCACTGATTCGGATCTGGATCGAAGAAGGTGCGAACTGGCCCGACGAAGCCAACGTGGTTCAACCTGACCTGGATGGTTCGGGGCAACCGATTGAACTCGCCGATGGCATCCGCAAAGGAGTCGATCCCACCAACGCTGGTTTGCTAGCCCGAGTTTGGTCGTTCCAAGGTTTCCTTCACCCGGCCACCGTTCACTTCCCCATCGCTCTGTTCTTGATGGGCGGGATGTTTGTCGTGCTGGGATGGAAGTGGCCCACGCTCGGGACACAAATCCCGCTGGCTTGTTTGCTGCTCGGTGCCGCGACCGCGATTGTGGCGACCATGATGGGTTGGTCATTCTCGGTCGAAAAAGGCTACGGCTCTTGGACCAAGGTCAACTTCGATTCCGAGCTGTTCTGGCATCGTTGGTCGGCCATCATCGTGACTGTCCTCTCCAGCATCTTCGCCATCCTCGCTCTGATGTCTTTGCGAAGCGACGATGCAGCGGGACGCCAACGCCTCACAAACGTTTGGAAAATCGGATTGCTGGTCGTTGCTGGCATGGTTGGTGCAGTCGGTCATCAGGGCGGCGAGTTGACCTACGGAAAGGACTTCTACCCCAAAGCGATCAGCATTCTCCTGGGCCAACCCTGGCCGCCAGAGTCTGCTCCCGAAACAGCTCAAGAGAGCGTTTCAGAAGAAGTCGACGCGTCTGAAATCACAGGCGATGCGGCAGCCACCGACTCGACCGCCCAGACCAACACGTCCGTTTCCCACGTCGCCATTCATTTCCTCTCAATATCTTCGCGAGCTTGACGTTGTCCCACGATCCCGCCCCCTCCCAGTCTGTCGGCAAACGTCCTCCCAAAAGCACGAAAACGGCTTCGCGAAAGAAAGTGGACACGGGAGTCGCTGATGCGCCCCGGTTCATCAACCGCGAATTGGGCTGGTTGGAATTCAACGCTCGCGTCTTGGATCAGGGGGACGATCCGTCGGTACGACTGCTGGAACGAGCCAAGTTCCTGGCGATCACCAGCTCGAACTTGGACGAGTTCATGATGGTTCGCGTCGGCAGCTTGAAACTGCAAGCGATGGGAGGCGGTGGACGCCGCGACCCATCCGGTCGTACCGCGACCGAGCAGTTGCAGGCGGTTTCGAAACGATGCCAAGAACATGTCGATCGGCAATACGAATTGCTTCGAAACGAACTGCTGCCATTGCTCAGCGAACACCAGATCAACCAAATCGATCCGGCAAAATGCAGTGATCGACTGCTCGCCGCCGCGGAACGACATTTTCGCGGGGACGTGCTGGCGGTGCTGTCGCCGCAAGCGCTTCACGATCGCCGTTTTCCCATGCTTCCCGGCTTGGGAATCCACCTGTGCGTGCAACTTCGTCCAGGCGATGAGATCGGACCGCAACTGACCCCGCCGCCATCGGACTCACTCGACGACCGAGTCCCCACGAACCAACAGCGGCAATCCGATTCCGCGAACAACTCAACCGGAGACTCGGCTGCTTCCCAAGACGCGGAACCAGAGACCCATTTTGCCGTCATTCCGCTCGGCCGCACCTTGGGCCGCGTGATCCCACTCCCGATCGAAAAAGCTCCCGTCGAAAAAGGCCTCTCCCCCGCGGACGCCAGCGACGACTCGCCCGTCGAATCGGGCTACGCCTACACGCTGCTCGAAGACTTGGTCTCGCATTTTGTTGACGAGTTCTTTCCCGGTCGCGAAGTGATCCAGTGCAAACCGTTTCGCATCACCCGCAACGCTGACATTGAACTACGTGAAGACGGCGCGGGTGACTTACTCGGCGGAATGGAAGAGGTCCTGGAAAGCCGACGTTTGTCTGACGTCGTTCGACTGGAGATCGATGCCAACGCGAACCCCGACATTCGCGACTACCTGACCAAAAGCTTCGAAGTCGATCCGCAGTTCGTCTTTGATATCGATGGCCCATTGGATCTGACGTATCTGTTCTCGCTGCATGGCCTGAAGGGAATGAACTCGCTACGGGACGAGGAATGGCCTCCGCAACGGAGCCCCAAAATCGATCCCGCCGAATCGATGTTCACGTCGATCTCCGACGGAGACATCATGCTGATGCATCCGTACGAGTCCTTCGATCCGGTGGTGCGATTGCTGGAAGAAGCCGCGGTGGACCCAGACGTCTTGGCCGTCAAACAGATTCTGTATCGAACCAGCCGCAACAGTCCGATCGTGGCCGCGCTCATGCGTGCGGCAGAGCGAGGCAAATACGTCACCGCGATTGTGGAACTGAAAGCTCGTTTCGACGAAGCCCGCAACATCGAGTGGGCTCGCGAAATGGAACAAGCCGGCGTGCAGGTCATCTACGGCATTCGCGGATTGAAAACGCACGCAAAGGTTTGCATCATCGTTCGCCGCGAACCTCAAGGCCTCGTGCGTTACGTTCATTTCGGAACCGGCAACTACAACGAAGTCACCGCTAACTTGTACGGCGACATCTCGGTGCTGACCTGCGACGAGATCCTGGGCACCGACGCAACAATGTTCTTCAACGCCGTGACCGGAGCCAGCCAACCGCAACCGCTGCAGCAACTCGGGATGGCCCCACTGACGCTGCGTCGCCAAGTCCTGGATTTGATCCAAGGCGAAACCGAACGTTCACGTCAGGGACAAAAGGGCGAAATCATCGCCAAGATGAACGCGTTGGTGGACACCGAAGTCATCGACGCGTTGTACCTGGCCAGCCAAGCGGGGGTGAAGATTCGCCTGAACGTGCGTGGCGTCTGTTGCCTGCGACCTGGCGTTCCGGGCATGAGCGAAACGATCGAGGTTGTTTCCATCGTCGATCGTTTCTTGGAGCACGCCCGAACGTTCTATTTCCGTCACGGTGGTGATCACGAAATGTTCATCAGCAGTGCGGATTGGATGCCTCGTAACCTGGATCGTCGCGTCGAACTGCTCGTTCCCGTCATCGATCCCGAAGCACGCAAGCGTCTTCGAGAAACGCTGCAGCTGTATTTCCGTGACAACCAAAATGCATGGCGGATGCAGCCCGACGGAAGTTACCAGCGTTTGAAGCCTCGCAAGCACGAAGCCCCCATGCGGGTTCAAGAGACACTGTATCATCAGGTGGTCGAGAATCGAAAAGCGGCCAAGCACGATCCGCAATCGACTTTCGAAACTCATCGTCCTGATTGATCTCGTCTCTGATTGACACAGCGCATGCCTGCCCCCGAACCGATCATCACGCCCACGCCGTCGATCCAACCGGTCATCCGCAGCCGCGTGCTGCCTCGCGTTTCGTTCCGCATGATGATGGCGATGACGGCCGTTGCCGCCATCCTCGCCGCAATCACGCGAGCCGCGGGCAACGGGGCGGTCTTTGCCAAAGCCGTTCTCGCCACCGTCGGTGTTTTCGCCGTCTTTTTCGCAATGGCCGCTGGTGCCTTTCTGGTTTCCTGGTTGGTCGCTCGATTGACCATCGGTCGCGTCGACCAATCTCGCCAAGGCAGCCCATTCGCGAAAGATGAATTGCCGCCGCAATTGCTCAAGCCTCGGGAGAAAGAACTATGAATCGCTCGAAGCTTGCTTTCTGTATCACCGTTGCCTTGCTGCTGGTCGGATTCTCGACCCCCAGCGTTCGTGGGCAGATGTTCCCTGCCAGCGAAGGCATTTGGATCAACGACGGCTACAACACCACGACTTTCTCTCAAGGGAAAACCAATCCACTGGGGTATCGGATTAGCGTCCTGGTATCCGCACCGGACTTGCCTGAAACACAGCGAGTCGAAATTAGATTCACCTCGAGAGTCGGGCCCACCACAGCAGACCAAAATTTCACCTTGGTTCTCCAACCTCGTGCAAATGGGCACAGTCCACCGCAGTCGGCCTTGGAAGTCGAGATTCCATTTCAAATCCCAGAAAATTCCACCACGCAAACCATCATCCGCCACGTGCCAAAAACGTCGTACGGAGATGGCTATGACGTAACGGTTTTGGAAGACGGTCGTTCGATCACGCAAGTTCCCCAAGAGATCGGCAAACTGCTGCAACGGTACACCGCGGTGGACCGCGGAATGAAAGACGAACTGCGTTGGCGATTGATCTGGATCAACTCCGACGAAGACATGGACCTGCGCACCAAATCATTGCAGTCGCTAGTCGAATCCACGTTTGACATGCAGTGGGACGCGGATTCGTTCCAGCCCAATATGATCAAAGTGGATGACGACGGTCACGTCAATGAACCATCCGTTGCCGTGCAATCACACGATGCTGATGACCTGCCTCAGGACTGGCGATCGTTGCTACCGTTCGACGCGATTGTCATTCATCGCGAGGACTATCTCCGATACAAATCGGAACAACCACCATGGTGGAAACCACTGATGCAGTGGGTCCATGGTGGCGGAGTGATTTTGATTCGTGGAACCCAACCCGATCAAATCAACGATACGCAAAAGATCAGCACATCCACCCCCGCACTGGATGCGGGTGCGATCGACGCTCTTGCCATGACCGCCTCGCAGACACTTCGAACCAACGCCGCGAGTATGTCGAGCAACTGGGCTCAACTCAACGCCATCGATCAGCAATTCGGCGGGATCGGGGAAACTGTTCAGAATGAGATCGATGTCTTCGAGAAATTCCGCCTCTCCGTTGAGAACGCGTTGAGCAGCAACAGCCCGGGTCTGCGTCTGGGTTCCTCCAAAGGAATGACGGCGTTTCCGTACGAAGCAGGCTTCCTCGTTCAGCTGCCCGCTCGCGATGCCAATCAACCAGTCGACATACTGGACTGGCGAACAACTAAAAGAATGCTGGGCTTCAACGCCTACCGAACACTCCGCCGTGGCGTCGACCCAATGATCGGCACCCAACGCTTCTTTGAGTGGCTGATTCCCGGTGTCTCTCAACCTCCCGTTTACACCTTCATGGGATTCCTGGGTCTGTTCGTGGTCTTGGTCGGACCGGTGGCCTACCGAAAAACAACCAAGAGCGGACGCAGCTACCTCATGTTCTTGATCGCTCCAGTGCTCGCCATCGCCACCACCGCCGCGATGATGGCTTACGGAATCATCGCCGATGGCTTTGGCACACGGCTGCGAGCTCGACAAATCACCTGGGTCAGCGCCGATGGTGACGCGATGTCTCGAACCCGCTCGACTTACTTCGCCGGCATTCGGCCCTCCAACGGTTTGCAGTTCCCAGCCAATGCCTCGGTCACGGTGCTGCTCGACAACGAAGAAACCAGTTGGGAAGACCGCGTCGATGAACGCTTCGAAACTCGCGGAAGGGTCACGGTTTCCGACGACGAAATTCGCTTCTCGAGCCGCCTGTTGCCCAGCCGCCAACAGCGTCAGTTCGTGGTCGAACAACCTCGCGACCAATTCGGCACCGTTCGAATCACGGAATCTGAACCAGAAGCTGTCAAACGCGTCAGTGTGGAAGTGAAGAACGAATGCCAGCTGCACCTGCAGGAGATTTTGGTCCGCGACCAAGACGGATTGTTCTTCATGGCAGAAAACGTGAGTCCAGGTGAAACCGCTCGCGCCAAGCTACTGGCGTCGCTCGAAGCATCCAAGTTGATGGGAGAATGGTACAAACGCCAATGGCTCGTGAACACGAAGACGAACCGACAATCCGACTCGGCGGATCAACAAACGCGACGCCGAATGCTGACCCAGACATTTGATGTCGTCAACAAAATCAGATCGACACTCAGCCTGACCGCCGCACCCACCGACGGAGTGTTTGAGTACGAGCTTCAGCAACGCATGCAATTGGGCAAATCGCTGCCCAACAACTCTTACATCGCCCTCGCGGACTTGTCCGACGACGTCCCCGCAATCGATGGTGTCTCCATCGAAAACAGCATCCACTTCGTGATGGGAGACCTGCCATGAGCACGACCTCGCAAGACTCCCAATCAACTTCTCAACCTACGAGCTCGGCGACCTCCGTTCATAGCACCGCCGGAGTCCACACGGGCACGGCGGATTGCATCGAACTCCGTCGGCTGCACCGCTACTTTGGCAAGACTCACGCCGTTCATGACATCTCGTTTTCGGTTCGACGAGGACACGTTTTCGGCTACATCGGTCCCAACGGTGCCGGCAAGACAACGTCGATGCGAATCCTTGCGACGCTGGATCTGCCCAGCTTTGGCGATGCGTTCGTCGATGGGTTCTCAGTCGTCAACGATCCCGAGCTCGTTCGCAGTCGACTTGGGTTCATGCCCGACAGCTTCGGCACCTATCGAGACGTCAACTGCGAGGAGTACCTTGACTTCTTCGCTCGCGCCTACGGTTTGACCGGTCGTGATCGCACGCGACGTTTGCGAGAAGTGCTGGAATTCACCGGCACGGTCGGTATGAAGGACAAACCGATTCGTGGGTTGAGCAAAGGCATGAAGCAACGGTTGTGCCTCGGCCGCGCCCTCGTGCATGATCCCGCCGTTTTGATTCTGGATGAGCCCGCGGCCGGACTGGACCCTCGAGCTCGAATTCAGTTGCGGCAAATGATTCGCCAACTGGCCAATCGTGGCAAAACGGTTTTGATCAGCAGCCACATTCTGACTGAACTCGCCGAAATGTGTGACAGCGTCGGCATCATCGAACAAGGTCAATTGCTGGCCACCGGCAGCGTCGAAGACATCCAGCGTCAACGCGTCCAGCACCGCGAACTCACCCTGCGAGTGCTCGAACGCGCAGGAGAGGCCGCGGACTTGATCCGCAATCATCTTGCGGAACAGTCTTCTCAAACTCAATCTTCTAGCTCAAACGGTGCCCCCGTCGAAAATTCATCCGCTGACAATGGCGAACAAACCCTGCCGCCCGCATCCCAAGTCGTCGTTGATGGCGAACTGGTGCGATTCGAGTTTGAAGGCGACGTCCGCGACCAAGCCAACCTGATTGCTTGGCTGGTCGGACAAGGCTTCCTCATCGCCGAAGTCGCGGCACACAAAAAGAGCCTCGAGGATGTCTTCCTCCAGGTCACCGAAGGATTGGTTCAATGAGTGACTTCTTTACCCCGCCCAAACCCGTCACTCCCCTGCCCTCGCCCGAAGTCACCGCTCGACAAAGCGAAGAGTTTGCGGCAAGACTTCGCAAACGTGCCAAACACCTTCGTCGCTGGCCCACGAAACAAGACATCACGTGCTTCCGATTGTACGAACGCGATGTTCCCGAGGTCCCCTTGGTCGTCGATCGATACGAAGACCATTTGCACATCGGCGAATTCGAACGTCCCCACGATCGCAGCGATGAAGAACACGTCGTGTGGCTGGAACACATGGTCAAGGCCGCTGCCAAAACACTGGACGTGCCACGTTCCAAGGTCTTCTTCAAACAACGCAAACGCCAACGCGGAACGGCCCAGCACG
Source organism: Rhodopirellula bahusiensis (assembly GCF_002727185.1). Lineage (NCBI taxonomy): Bacteria > Pseudomonadati > Planctomycetota > Planctomycetia > Pirellulales > Pirellulaceae > Rhodopirellula > Rhodopirellula bahusiensis. The sequence continues at coordinate 204,666 of NZ_NIZW01000003.1, read as the reverse complement.
AAACCGTGGCGAGCCGACACTACCAGATCGAAGCCAAAGAAGGCGGCTTGAAATTTCAGGTCAACCTGTCGGACTACATCGACACCGGTTTGTTTCTCGATCACCGCATCACCCGATCGATGGTTCGTGATGAAGTCGCCGGCAAACGATTTTTAAACCTCTTCGCCTACACGGGTTCATTCACGGTTTACGCCGCCGACGGGGCCGCGGCATCCACGACCACGGTGGATTTGTCGAACACGTATTTGACGTGGGCGAAAGAGAACATGCATCTGAATGGGTTCAATGGCGATTCGCATGAATTCATCGCCGAGGACGCGATGGCGTTTGTCAATAACCTCCCCGCCACGGCGGTTTTCGATGTCGCTTTCGTTGATCCACCCACATTCAGCAACAGCAAACGCACCCAAAAGGACTGGGTCGTGCAGGACGACTACATCGACTTGCTGCAGCAGACGCTCAAGCACATCGCACGCGACGGAGTCATCTATTTCTCAAACAACTACCGGCAGTTTCAGATGGACGAATCCGCTTTTCCTGGCGCTAATGTCCATGAAATCAGCCGACAAACCGTCCCGGAAGACTTCCGCAATCGCCGCATTCACCGGTGCTGGCGGATCACTCGCACCAGCTGACCGAAACTATCACAACCCCGTGTAGTCTTCGCCTCCGTCCTTGGTCACCAAAGCTTCGAGAAGACCGCGTTCAATCGAATTGGTTATAAATTTGACCGCACCATCGCCAAGCAAGACGTTGCCACCACCCACATGCGAGTCATTCTCTGATCGTTCAAGCAATGTTTCCAAATCAATGTCCTCGGGGCTCATCCAGTGAACCTCGTTTTCATTCTCGGTTTCAACCACCAAAATCGTACTGGCCAAGCCATCGCTTACCTGACCGAACTTGGTCGGGATCGCACCCTCAAACATGCCGGACGGATCCACGACCGCGACGTAAGTCGTCATCAATGGGTCGCCCACCTTGGAAGGACAGGCATAGGCAGGCACCACAATGGATGCCACCGCGGCGTTCTCCGGCGCATCCCATGGTTTCGAAAGATCAATCTGCTGATGCAGGGCTTGTTGCTCCATGAAAGGCAGAATCGCCACTCGCCAACTGTGCAGTCGATTGCCATCCTCATCGACCGTGTACGCCGGCGGCAATTGATTGTACGCGACGTGATAGTTGTGCAGGGCCAGCCCGATCTGCTTTATGTTGTTGCTGCAACTCATTCGCCGAGCGGCCTCGCGTGCTGCCTGCACTGCAGGAAGCAATAGACCGGCACAAACTAGCAATCCGAAGAACCCGACTCCCAACACGGCAACGATGCATCCAACATTGTTTCTCTTCGGCTGAACCAACTGAGCCTCAACCGGCATCGTGTCGGCATAGGGATTCCCAGGAACGAGTGGATCAGACGAATCGGACATGGAGATCTCGATGCGGAAGGATGGAAAAAAATCGCGAATGGGCGAGCACCGGCATTCTACTCTTCTCGCGAGCGGTGTGCTGAACGAGCGAGCATCAGCGTGAACCACCTCATGACGGGGCAAAAACCAGTATCATTCAGGACGCCCCTTGTCCTTCACTTCTGTTGAAATTGCATGAGCACCGCATCGATATCGGAAACAAGTGCCTCCGCCCACGAGAACGCAGCGTCATGGTTGCTGCGTTTGGATGATTGGGCCGAACGAATGGGCGATCGACTCAATCCGATTCTGATCAAAGAAACTCGCCAAGCCCTCAAGAGCCGTCAATTCGTCGTCACGTTTTCTGTGCTGTTGGTCGCCGCGTTTGCGTGGACTGTGATTGGCAGCCTGATGTTGATGCCTCAGATTTACACGTCACCCTCGGCACCTCGGTTGTTGATCGGTTACTACTTCGTGCTCGCTGTGCCGATGCTGCTGATCGTTCCGCTGGCCGCCTATCGATCGCTCGAAGCAGAAATCGATGACGGGACATTGGAACTGCTTTCGATCACTTCGCTGAGTGCCTGGCAAATCGTGATGGGCAAACTGGCCAGTGCGTCGCTGCAAATGATGCTGTACCTGATCACGCTGTTCCCTTGCGTGGCCTACGCCTACACCCTGCGAGGCATCGATTTGCCGACCGTGGGCCTGATCATGGCGATGCTGATCGCCAGCGGCTTGCTGCTAACCGTCGTCGCCTTGTCATTCGCACCGCTCGCTCGCGGTCGCACCGGACGCATCTCAACTCTGCTGGTCGTCCTGATGGTCCTGATGCTTTGCGAGTACTTGGTCGGTGCCGCTGCGGTCGCATTGATTCTCTACGGCAATCCACTGGCCGCCGGTTGGACCACCTTCATCTTCGTCGCTAGCCTGCTCACCGCGATTTGCTTGAGCCATCTGCTGCTGACAACCACCGCCGCCCAACTCACGCCAGAAAGCGAAAATCGATCCAGTGGCATCCGTTGGTCCATCCTGGTTCTCACCGCCACCCTGATCGGATTGGCGACGTTTGCGATGGAGTGGAACCCAGGCGATGACCAAGAAGGATTGATTCTTTGGTTCCCGGTCGGGTTGATTCTGGCGGGAGTCTGGACCGGGGCTGGCGCCATGATGGCGGCCGAATCCAGCAGTCTGACTCCGCGAATTCAGCGAGAGTTGCCCGGCAACTTTCTCAGCCGGTTGACCCTCACGTTCCTGACGCCCGGCCCCGCAACCGGATTGGTGTTCGCCAGTCTTGGATCAATCCTCGTCGCGTCGGTGCTGATGCTGGCCGCCTATCGAGCCGAATCGATCGTCGGGATGCGACTCCCAGCAGGAGCCTACAACAGCTTGTTCCAATTGGTCGTCGCCTACACCTCGTACTTGCTGATCTTCCTTTTCTGCGTCCGCTGGATCGTGGCCTTGGTCCGAATCAACAACAACCCGCGAGTCGAAATCGGATTGGCCGCGTTCATCGTTGTCGCAGTGCTCGCCTCCCTGATCCCCTATTCGATCGGGTTGCACATGAACGACTACCGCCAATACAACTACTCGGCCTGGCAGATCACCAACTGGGTTTGGACCATTGGAATGATCATGGACCGAAGCGTGTCCGACCTCCTGATTGGAGCGTTGGGCACATGCGGTCTGATTGCGATTCTGTTCTCGATCGCTACGGTTGGCGAACGATCGCTGGCGATCAAAACCGCCACTCCGGAAGCCGTCTTGGCCGCTAGGGAAAAGAAGTGACGCTGCGATTGACTCAGGCAGAACGTGCCAAAGAAGACGCCGGCGCCGAGTCGTCGGTTGCCATGGCCACCGCGTCGGGCCTGCCGGTGTGGTGAATACTGACGACGAGCAACGCGAAAACCAACCAAGGTGTCAGTACGAGAATCCACACCAGCGTCACGTTGTTCACGCTCAACGATGGAGCGACCCACAACAATAGGATCGCCGAGGCCGCTTCAACCATCGGTTTGATCATCCCTTTGACGACCACGATCGTTTCCCTGCGAACGTCGTGTCGCAAAATCGAAAAAGCCGACGCTAACCCAGGATCATGCAGCGATCGACGCAGCACGTTCAGCCCGCTGCCAATCGTCACGATGATAAACAGGTACGCAATCTGGGGCGACGCCAGCATCGCCAACGCAACGGCCAGCAACGAAAGCGGATACAGCAGCAACACCCACCCGATTCCCAATCGGTCCAACAATTTGCCTGCTGCCGAAACCTGCAACAACAAGATGATGGCATCGTTGATCGCATAGAACGCGGCAAAGTAAGCGATGATGTGCTCTTCGTTCCCGAGATGATATTCCGTGACGATCACGTTCCACTGATAACCCATGAACGTTAGCGCCACGACTTGAGCCGCCATCAACGCACCCAACGCCCACCGATAGTGGCGAACCCGTTGATAGCGATCGACCAGCGATTCCTTCGGGTCCGGCAAATTGAGCCGCGGCGGTGAACTTGTCCGCGCGGCACTCGCCCGCACCGAACCCGTGCGTGGCAGAAAGCGGATCACGCTGATCGTCATCAGGTCCAACGCAACGGCTCCGTACAGGAACACTTCGCCGGAAACCTGGGCGGCCTCCAATGACAAAAGCCCGCCCATCACCACGCCCGCCAAAGTCGCTCCCGTGGCCACCCACACATAAGGTCGCTTGGTTCCCGCCGATCCAAATGCATCGTTGCTCAGCGTCGTGACATAGACAGAATTCAAGCAACCGCGGACTTCGGCGAGAACAAACAACACGCCGAGCAAACTCAACGAATGAGGCGACAACCCCAAGGTCCAAGCCAGCCCAAGCGAGGCAATTGCCAACGTCGCCCAAGTGAACCCCAGTGCACTATGCGGCGATGATCGGCGTACCACCATTCGGGTCACGGCGGACATCAACACAACGACAACCGCCGCCCCAACCAACGCGTGCGGCAAGTGCGATGTGCCGATGCGAGATAGAAACAAGCCCACACCGACTGCTCGCGTGACGACGTACGAAGCCGCGGTCAAAAACGAAAACAACGTGATCGCGACCGTTCCCTCTGGAGCACTGTTTGCGTTTGGAAACAACGCCGCCAGATGCGAAATCGTTTGCCAGTTCCGTGGTTCGATTTGTGATGCAATCCGATTCACGCCAAACTCCAGGTGACGGCTTAACCAATCGCTAATTCTGATCAGATGCAGTACTCGGTCGTGTCCGGACTCGGAACAACGACGGGTTCTTGATGCAGAATCGACTGGGCGACCAAGTACGCTTGCTGCCGCAGTTCAGGCACCGCGACGCTTTCCCACAACGTGCCTTTCAAGATTGGACCAATCGCGTACATGAAAGGAGTGGGAGCACCGCCTTTCCCGATCACCGTGAAGTCGTCCGTCACGGCGATTCCCATGTCCATCTCATCCGGCCGAGCCAAACCTCGCTCGAACAAATTGCGATACAGCGGCAATGCCGAATCAGAGAACCGAGACTTGGGTCCCGTGCAGTTGATCACCAAGTCACCCTCGATTTGCTTGGCCGATCCCTCGCGGTCAACGATCTGTATCTCGATGCCATGCTCGCCTGATGCCAGTGACTCAATCGTCGCCGGCGTGATCGTCAACTGACCGCAATCCAACGCATCCGTGATCGCATCATGGATCGGTCCCGCAATGCGGTGGCGAATCACATTCCAATCCGCCGAATACTTCTTCAGGAACAACGTGCGTTCCTCCAGCGACAATGCTTTCCACAACTGTTGCGTTCGACCTCGCAACTTGTCGACCGCGATCGCCGGGTTCTGACTGACACCACGCAGTCGCTCACAATCGGAACGAATCAATTTCACCAGTTCTTTCAGCGAACGCGTTTGTCCATCATCCGGGACCGCATGCGGCCATTCGATGCCTCGGAAATGACGTTGCGGCAACATGCCATTTCGCGAAATCGCGGTGACCTTTCCGTTCCAGCCTTTGTTGCGAAGCGTCACGATCACATCAACGGCAGTCAGCCCCGTGCCCAGAATCACGATGTGCTGATCGTCGTTGGGCAGGTTCTCGTGCCAGTCCTTCCAAGGGTTCCCGCAATAACGTCGATCATTGGCTAGCCTCTTCGCACCGGGCAATCCCGCCGGCGGTTGGTTGCCGGTCGCCAGCAGAATGGACTCCGCTTCGATCGGCTCGCCATTTTCCAGCATCACCACGCCGCCCTGGTTCGAACCAGGCTCAACGCCACGCGGAATGACATCCACAGCAGAATCTTCCACCACTTCGCACTGCACATGCGATCGAGGGTCGGCCGTTCCCAAGTAGTGCGACGCCATCCCACGGATGTAATCACCAAAGATTCGACGAGGAATGAACGTCTCACGAAGCGTGTGGTCATCGATCGCATCGAATTCCGAGCGTGAACGCAGCCACTCGAAAAAGTGTGTCGGTTGATCCGGGAACGCGGACATATTCCGAGCGGCGACATTCAACAGATGCTCGCCGCGTGTCGTTCCATACGCGGTCCCCCGACCGAATGGACGTCCGGAGTTGACGATTACAACTCGCTGAGGTGACGTGGCAAAGCGGGCAAGGTTGACGGCGGCCAGCGTTCCGCTGAATCCACCACCGATGATGGCCGTGGTTGGCATGACGACAAATCGATTGAAAAGGAGTGAGCGTGACGTGTCTCATTGACACACGCGGTTAGCAAGAAGTTTGCGGGGAGGCGGGATATCACCCTCTGGCAAATCGATCGAAAACCGAATGCATCAGAGCTTGATACGCGAATACTTTATCGGTAAAGTATTCGTGCGTCAACTGATCTTTCCTTCCGCTGCCTTTGCAAACTTCCCTTCGGCTTCACCGATGAACGATCTGTCCAAAGAACTTCACCGCTGCCAACCATTCGCGAGCATTGACCAAGAAGCCGTCCTCAGCCTCGTGCGCACTGGCGACCAACTCGACAATCATTTGGCACGTTTCTTCCGACAACACGACATGACGTTCTCGCAGTACAACCTGCTTCGGATCTTGGACATGGAGGATCGACCGCTGACGTGCAGCGAGATCGGCGAGCGTCTGGTCCAAGTCGTTCCGGCCGTCACGGCGCTCGTTGATCGACTTCTCAAACGCGATCTCGTCACGCGAGAACGATCCGAAACCGATCGCCGCACGGTCTATGTTGCGATCACCAAGGAAGGCCGCAAACTGGTCACACCCATCGTTGAACATCTTCGCGAACTCGAACACGAAGTCATGAGCGAGCTGAAACGCCGCGAACAAAAGGAACTGATCCGACTGCTGCAACTGGTGCGAACCAGTATGAACAAAGCGGTCGAGCGGCGCGCCAGCGAATCACTTTCAAGTTCCGGCCTCTGATACCGCTCAGCGTCACGCTTCCCTTTCTCCATTTCGTTTTCCCTCCCCTCCCACCTGCCTCTCCCGCCAATGAACCCCAACACACCTTCCGCCGAGAACGGCGACACCGCCCCCGCTGATGATGACGCCACCCTCGCCACCCCACCACCGCGACCGAGTCTTTGGAAAGACATGACAACCAACGAAGACTGGTGGGCAATTTGGTGCGCCGCGTTGCTGCTACTAATCGCCTTCGCGGCGGTCTGGATTGGCCAACCTGAAAACTTGAGCGAATTGGTCGCCGGGTCAGCCACGGAAGAAGTCTCGTCAGTCGAAACGACTCCGGAAAACGCAGCTTCTTCACTTGAAGAAGCAGATGAATCAATCGAGACCGAAGACACGGAATCAACAGAAGACGCTGGGTCAGATCAAATCGAGACGCAAGCAGACGGTGAGCAAGAAGAGGCGGAAGAAGAGCCATATGAATACGCCAGCCCACTCAAGCCTTACCTTGCCAAACCCGGCAAGTGGACCGACAACCCGCTCGATGCCATCTCATCGAGTTGGCAGGGCATCCTCGGCGTCTTTCTCGTCATTTCGGCGCTCTTCGCTTTCGCCAACCAGATGCGAGGCAAATCCGCCTCGGCATTCTTGGCTGCTTTCCCAGTCGTATTCCTGTTGGCAACGCTGGCTTATTGGATGTCAGGCCAAAGTGTGGTCAAAGCCTACAACCTTGAATACGCGTTATGGGCCTTGCTGGTCGGATTGATCATCAGCAATACCATCGGCACACCTGACTTTCTACGTCCTGCAATTTCAACCGAGTTTTTCATCAAGACAGGCTTGGTTTTGCTTGGTGCCGAAGTCCTGATGAGCCGCTTGCTGGCGTTGGGTTTGCCCGGCGTGTTCGTTGCCTGGTTGGTCACTCCCGTTGTCTTGATCACGACGTATTGGTTCGGCCAAAAGATCCTGAAGATCAAATCCAAATCGCTCAACATGGTGATCTCCGCCGACATGTCCGTGTGTGGTGTGTCCGCCGCAATCGCGACCGCGGCGGCGTGTAAAGCCAAGAAAGAAGAGCTGTCCCTTTCGATTGGTTTGTCTCTTGGTTTCACCGTCATCATGATGGCCGTGATGCCCGCTGTGATCACCGCGGTGGGAATGGATCCGATCCTGGGCGGTGCTTGGCTGGGCGGCACAATTGACGCGACCGGTGCCGTGGCCGCCGCCGGCGCGGTGTTGGGCGATGAAGCACTCGAGGTCGCCGCCACCGTCAAGATGATTCAAAACATTTTGATCGGCGTGACCGCGTTCTGCGTGGCCATCTACTGGGTCACGTTTGTCGAACGAGATCCAGCCGGCCCAAGGATCGGGATCTCCGAAATCTGGTATCGCTTCCCCAAGTTTGTAATCGGCTTCGTCTCGATGTCGATTCTGTTTTCAATCCTGTATTCCTACATGACCAACGGTCCCGAACTCATCAATGCGATGATCGGTGGCTCCACCAAAACGCTTCGTGGATGGTTCTTCTGCCTCGCGTTCGTCAGCATCGGACTGGAAACCAATTTCCGGCAATTGCTGCCACAACTGAAGGGCGGCAAGCCGCTTGTTCTGTACGTGTGCGGCCAATCACTCAACTTGGTTTTAACGTTGGTCGTCGCCTACTTGATGTTCAAAGTCGTCTTTGCCGACACGGTGGCTCCATGAGCGTCAGCGAACGTTGCTACCGAATCGGTGCATTTGCCGGACTGATCGCCTTGCTTTCGGTCATTTGGCTGGTAGTCCTTCCCACTTATGCTCGCCAGCCAAAGATGCAGCAGCATTTGAAATGGCTCGACGACCAGGGCATCGACCCCAGTGCGATGTACTACACCGAATTGGAGGTCATGGAAGACATCCTCGCCAAGCAACGGCTGGCAGAACTTCGCCAGAAGAGCGACCGTTCCAGCCGATAGCTTTGCCATCGTGGCAAGAAATCAAACAAAGGCCGAACCTTCATGGCTCGGCCTTTGTCTCTCCGGCCGTATCGCAATGAAGCCGATCTTCAGTGCCACCGACGCTTGCAACCATCCACGGAATGAATCCAGTGATACGCAGCTACGAATCCACCGACCTAGACGAATTGCTAGACGTTTGGACATCAGCCTCAAAAGTGGCTCATCCATTTCTTAGCCCCGAGTTTCTCGCTCAAGAGCGCGAAAATATTCCGGCGATCTATCTGCCCAATGCGGAAACTTGGGTCTACGAATTGGACGGGGCCGTTGTCGGATTCATCGCCTTGCTAGGCAACGAAGTCGGCGCGATCTTCGTTGATCCAACGCATCAAAAACGTGGGATTGGCCGACAATTGATGGACCACGCCGTGTCGGTTCGCGGTGACTTGGAACTGGAAGTGTTTGTCGACAACCCTATCGGCCGCGGCTTTTACGAACACTACGGCTTCGTCTCACTGGAGCAGAAGCTCCACGAGCCATCCGGACACTCCGTCCTTCGTCTGCGATACGAAACCGCTTCGACCGCTTGACGCAAGTTACTTCTAAGCGATCGCATCAATCGCCCTGGCCAAACAAGTCATTCAGTCCAAGCGGCCCATTTTCCCCGCTTGGTAGTCGGTGACGGCGGCGCGGATTTCTTCGCGAGTGTTCATCACGAATGGCCCCTGCCCCACAACGGGCTCGCCAAGTGGCTCGCCGGTCATCAACAAGACGCGGGATTCAGACTTCGCTTCCAAAACCACTGAGTCGCCAGAGCGTTCCAACAACGCTAGCTCAACCGCTTGAAGCGAATTCTCGTTGACCTGCACGGTTCCTTTTTGAACGATCACAACGCACGTGTGTCCCGAGGGAACCGTCAGCGTTGTCGCTGCTTTTCCGGTGAGCTGAATGTCCCACAAGTTGATGGGCGAGAACGTACTGGCCGGTCCCTTTGCATCCCCAAACTGCCCCGCAATCACACGAACCGTTCCGGCATCGTCTGACAACACAACTCGAGGGAACTGGTCGTCACGCAGATCTTGATACTTCGGCGGTGCGGTCTTGTCGGTCGATCGCAGGTTCACCCATAGCTGAACCATCTCCAAAGTCCCTCCTTCGTTCGCGAATCGACGGCTGTGGAATTCTTCGTGTACGACGCCAGAGGCCGCCGTCATCCACTGCACATCGCCGGGGCCGATTGCACCTCGGCTGCCACTGGAATCTCGGTGCTCGAGTTCACCCTGGTAGAGAATCGTCACGGTCTCAAAACCACGATGTGGATGTTCACCCACACCGCGTTTCGCTTCGTCGGGTGCAAAGTCATGCGGCCCGGCATAGTCCAGTAACAAAAACGGATCGAACTCGTTCCCACCGGCGTACGAGAACAAACTTCGAACCGGGAAACCGTCGCCCACCCAGTGTTGCGGTACGTCCCGAATGACTCGCTGAACCGTTTTCATTGCACTTACCCCGCGTGAGAGTTCCGAACTCCTCTCCTTCTACGCCAGATCCGACGCGGCAACAAGCGTCCGAATCTACTTAGGTGAAGTCACCTCGCTCGTTGCCTTCATCGTCGTATCGAATGAACGCAAAGTACACGAACGACACCGGCAAGCACGGCAGCAGTAGCAGGTAGTACCAGGAAATAAAGAACGCAAACGCGAAAATGATCGAGACAAAAATCATCCAGACGATTTTCGTGTCACGCCATAAACCTCGAAACTGTTCCATCAATTCACTTCGTTTGCTTGGCGTTGGTGGGGAGCTTCCGCCAGCCAATCCGGCTGGTGTGCAATTCCGATGACCAATTTGCCAAAGGTGACATCGGGTAGAGAATCTCTTTTTTTACATTCAAATCGATCGCGAAACGACTGCGATGCGAGCAACACGTCCGACAATCCAATCCACTGCGTCGCCGCAAAAACGATTCGCGTCAAAACATTATGCCTTCCAAAGACGTTGATGGGCATGCGTGGTCATCCGGATGCGACGTTCTGTCCCGAACCTCAAAGCAAATGCATTGACTTTGAACGGACACTTCAAACAGATCGCCAAATCGAGCCAGCAACCGCCAACCTCTTTTCAAAGGTGGCGTTGCACCACAAATGATTGCGTTGCGGCGACAGATGCGAAACAAAACCTGCTGGATCGAGATCCTACGTAGACAGACAAAAGGATTCCCAAGTCCATATCGTTTCTCGAACTTTACCCACAGCGTCAGGACTTCGCATCACCGACTCGAGGACGAACGCGCGAGTTCAAATCGATCGACTTGGAAAAACCAACTCACCTCGCATGAAATCTCAGTGAACCCAGTTGAACGAACTGGGTGACTAGCGAAGAATGACGCGGGTTGCGAAATGCACCCTTCTCTGTCCCGACTTCTTTCGGAGCCAACCGATGTCCGTTGTTTCAAGACTCGTGCTCATAGCGGCAGCTGTCCTGCCCGCACTGTCGCTGCAAGCCCAAGACAAGCCCAACATCGTCGTCATTTGGGGTGACGACATCGGCGTGCACAACATCAGCGCCTACAACCATGGTGTGATGGGTTATAAGACGCCCAGCATCGATAGCCTCGCCAAAGAAGGCGCGATGTTCACCGATGCTTATGCCCAACAAAGCTGCACCGCTGGACGAGCCTCATTCATCCTTGGCCAGCACCCATTCCGCACTGGATTGCTGACCATCGGAATGCCAGGGAGTGAACACGGGATTCCCGATTGGACACCAACCATCGCCGATGTGTTGAAAGAGCAAGGCTACACCACCGGCCAATTCGGAAAGAACCACCTGGGCGACCGAGACAAGCACTTGCCCACCAATCACGGATTCGATGAATTCTTCGGCAACCTCTATCACCTCAATGCCGAAGAGGAACCCGAAACCTACTACTATCCAAAAGATCCTGAGTTCCGGAAAAAGTATGGACCTCGCGGGGTCATCCATTCCTTCGCCGATGGTCGCTTGGAAGACACCGGTCCGCTCACCAAAAAACGCATGGAAACGATCGACGAAGAAGTCCACACCAAAGCCATGGACTTCCTCGAACGAGCAACAAAGTCAGAGAAGCCAGCTTTCCTTTGGTACAACTCGACTCGCATGCACGTGTGGACTCACCTGAAGAAAGAATCGCAAGGCCGAACCGGCATTGGGCTGTATCCAGACGGAATGGTCGAGCATGACGACTATGTCGGCAAAGTGCTCCAGAAGATCAAAGATCTCGGCATCGAAGACAACACGATCGTGGTCTATAGCACCGACAACGGAGCTGAAACATTCAGTTGGCCCGATGGAGGCATCACGCCTTTCCATGGCGAAAAAGGCACAACCTGGGAAGGCGGTTTCCGCGTCCCATTGTTGGTCAAATGGCCCGGCGTGATCGAGCCTGGCACGGTCTACAACGACATCATTTCGCAAGAAGATTGGATGCCCACTTTCGCAGCCGCGGCGGGTGAGCCCGACTTGGTCGAAAAGATGAAGAAGGGTTACAACGCGAACGGAAAAGAATTCAAGGTTCACCCGGACGGCTACAACTTCTTGCCATACTTCAAGGGCGAAGCCAAAGAGAGCCCACGCAAAGAGATCTACTACTTTGGTCAAGGCGGCGACCTGAACGCGGTGCGAGTCCAAAACTGGAAGATCCACTTCGCGACCGTCAATGGCAATATTGCCACCGGCACCCGAGAAATCCCGGGCTGGCCGTTGATCATCAACCTTCGCGCCGACCCTTATGAAAAGATGTGGAAAGAAGGCACGCTTGGTTACTTCCGTTGGTACGCCGACAACATGTGGACCTTCGTCCCCGTGCAGAACTACATCCAACAGTTCATGGCGACCATTCCGAAATACCCGTGGCAAGCGGGATCCAGCCTGAACGCGGCCGGCATCAACTATCAAACGTTGAAAGCCCAAGAGTGGATCAAGAAACTCGAACAAGTTTCTCCGCCACGTAATTAGGTCGGCTCTCGTCGATCAGGCTCGGCTGAACATCATCCGCTGAGCCGCGAAACTCTGCATCAACGGCCTCAACCCAATCCTGGGGCGAGGCCGTTTTCTATGGCATCCACACCACGACGTTGCGATGTGCAAGCGAGGCCATTACAACCAATCCTTCCTCTTCTCCAATGGAGTGATTCCATGACGCCGCGGGAAACAATCGAGCAGATCTCCAACGCGATGAACGCGGCCGTCATTGGTCAGCAACCTGTGGTGGAACGAATTTTGGTCGCCTTGCTGGCCAAAGGTCATGTCCTGATGGAAGGCTTGCCCGGCACCGCAAAAACTCGCTCCGTCAAAACGCTGTCCAAACTGGTCGACAGCCAATTCGGACGCATTCAGTTCACGCCCGACTTGCTGCCATCGGACGTCACCGGATCAGAAATCTATCGCGAACAAAATGGCACATTTGAATTTCAAGAAGGACCGATCTTCGGCAACTTGATTTTGGCCGACGAAATCAACCGGGCACCCGCCAAAGTGCAATCGGCTCTGCTGGAGGCAATGGAAGAACGGCAGGTCACGGTTGCATCGCAAACCCACACGCTGCCGGAACTGTTCATGGTGCTGGCGACCCAGAACCCGATCGAGCAGGAAGGGACTTACCCACTGCCCGAGGCGCAAATGGATCGCTTTATGCTGTACGTGCGAGTGGACTATCCCGAGGACATGGACGAAGCATCGATTTTGAAACTCGTCCGCGGCGAAAAGACCGGTGCAACCTCCGCGGCAACCGAAGCGATCTCGCAGCAATTGATCTTTGACGCACAGAAAGAAGTCGGCACCATCCATGTCGCCGAATCGGCTGAAAAGTACATCGTCGATTTGGTCATGGCGACACGTCACCCGGATCGCTACGAAGGCGATCTTCCCAAGTGGATTCGGCTCGGTGCCAGCCCCCGTGGAACGCTGGCACTGGATGCCGCGGCACGAGCCCATGCCTGGTTGGCCGGTCAAGACTTCGTTTCTCCCGACAACATCCGTGCGATGGCTCCGGCCTGCTTGGCTCACAGAGTCCACCTGACCTACGAAGCCGAAGCCGCCGGTGTGACTCGCACCGACGTGATCGATGCTTTGTTGAAGAACGTGGTTCCAGTCTGAATCGAGTTTGCTTTCGAATGCCCGCTTTGAACGAAGGCTGCCCATGTCCGCCCGAGTCACTGTCACATTTCAAGATCTGCTTCAATGCAAAGCGGATGCGCGCGGGTTCTCACTCCAACCGCGCCAACCCGTTGGTTCCCTGCTAGCCGGACGCCACGCATCGCGCCTTCGCGGTCGCGGATTGTCATTTGAAGAGCTTCGCCAATACCGACAGGGCGATGACATTCGCCAAATGGATTGGAAAGCGACCGCGCGTCTGCGATCGCCGCACATCCGAGTTTACAGCGAAGAACGCGAACGCCCGGTTTTGCTGCTGATCGATCAACGCACTCCCATGTTCTTTGGGAGCCAGCGAGCGATGAAATCCGTCGCGGCTGCGGAACTGGCCGCGATGGGTGCTTGGCGTTCGCTTGCCAGTGGCGACCGCGTCGGCGGGTTGGTTTTCAATGAAAACGAAATCGCGGAAGTCCGCCCTCACCGCAGCCAAACTCGCGTTCTGCATCTGCTGCATCAAATCGTTCGGCTGAATCAAACCCTTGCTGCACCGTCGTCCGCGACGACACCGCCGCCCGCTTCACCAATCACGTTGAACCAGGTTCTCGAGAACGCGTCGCGAATCGCTCGGCATGATCACTTGGTAATCCTGGTCAGCGACCTCGACGGAGCCGACGAAGAAACCAGTCGCCTCGTGACTCGGATCGCCGCTCACAACGATGTGCTTGTCACGGCGGTCTACGACCCGCTTGGCATTCGATTGACCGGTGCCCCTGGCATGCTGGCCAGCCACGGCGGACGAACCTGGGAAATCCCGGACCACGCCTCCTTTCCCGAAGACTTCCAGGCAGCGTTCGGGCAAGTCCTCACGCGTTGGCGAAGCGTCTTTCGATCGTTGCAAATCCCTCTGATGCCGCTTTCCACAGCGCGGCCCGTCGCCGAGCAAATCCGCGTTCTCTTTGGGAACACCGCGTGATGAAAGCCAGCGACCCAGCCAGCCTCGATCGCCTGAACGACATCGTCGTTCCCGCTCCCGTTTCGTGGTGGCCACTCGCGCCGGGATGGTACGTGCTGTTTGCCATTCTGTTGACAGTGGGCGTTTGGCTGGCATGGAAGAACTGGCGGACTTGGAAAGCGAACGCCTACCGCCGCGAAGCAATCCACGAACTGGAATCTGCTAACACGGTCGGTGCCATCTCCGAGCTACTCCGCCGCACCGCTTTGACAACCACCTCGCGATCCGAACTGGCGACGAAGACTGGCGACCGTTGGCCTGATTGGTTGTCACAACAATTTCGAAACACAACCCACCCATCGATATCGCCAACCGTTCGCGAGCAATTGGCAACCGCGGCCTACCGCGACGACACGGGGCAAGAATCCCTCGACGAACTGAAGGCGTTCGCCGCTGCTTGGATCGCCCAGCATTCCACCAACCATGCTGCCTCAGCCGACACGAACGCGACCAGCGAGGAACGATCATGTTGACGTTCGCTTACGCTTGGTGCTTCCTTTTGTTGCCGGTGCCTTGGTTGGTGCGAGCGATCTTGCCGCCCAAACAACGCCACCAGGTTTCCGTCCAAGTTCCCTTCGGCAATCGACTGCAACAAGTCTTGGGTGGCACCACGTCGACAACCACCCAGCCGCGAAACTGGTCTCGTCGCCTGATTGCGATCGTCGTTTGGTGTTGTGTCTTGATCGCAGTTGCCCGACCACAATGGCTGGAACCGCCCATCACCAAAGAGATCCCCACCCGAGACCTGTTGCTGCTGGTCGATCTGTCGGGCTCGATGGCACAGGAAGACTTCCAAAACGACGCGGGCAAGAATGTCCCCCGGCTCGATGCGGTCAAAGAGGTCCTCGAAGACTTTCTCGCGAAACGCAAGGGCGACCGCGTGGGCTTGGTCGTCTTCGGCGATGCGGCGTACCTCCAAGCCCCATTCACCACCGACCTGCAACTCTCTCAAGAATTGCTCGGTGAATGCGAAGTCGGTATGGCTGGCCCTCGAACCGCGTTCGGGGACGCCATCGGGTTGGGAGTCAACTTGTTCGACGAAGATACCAAGCGAGCCAAAACCATCATCGCACTGACCGACGGCAATGACACCAAGAGCAAGGTTCCTCCGGTCGAAGCCGCTCGCGTGGCAGCTCAACGAGACATCAAGATTTACACCGTCGCGATCGGTGACCCCACCACCGTCGGCGAAGACAAACTGGATGAACAAAGTCTGAAAGATGTCGCCTCGGAAGCCGGTGGCAAATACTTCTTCGCTGCCGATCGCGAACACTTGGCGGGCATCTACGACGAACTCGACAAAATCGAAACGAAGAACATTGAAACCATCAGCCACCGCCCACGCACAGACATTTACTACTGGCCGCTTCTAGTCGCATTGCTGCTGTCGATGCTTGAAAAAGCCATCGCGACTTGGCGAGGCCGACGTCACACGGCGCCCGCCGAACAAGACCGACGGATCCACGTCAATCCAATCACCGGCGAGATGGAGGTGGCGGCATGATCGACACCTGGAACGCACTTCACTTCATCCGTCCGGCTTGGTTGCTGCTCATTCCAATCGCAATCGGTTTGGCATGGGTTTGGCATCGCAGCCACGATCCGCTTCGAGGTTGGCGAACCCAAATTGATTCGGATTTGCTGGACGCCTTGGCCCACCAAAACGGACCGTCTTCCAAACACTGGTGGCAGAACCTCCCGTCGGCCACTTGGCTGCTGGCGGGCTGGATTTTCTGCGTCGTCGCGATCGCGGGTCCCACTTGGCGAGTGGAAGCCAACCCGTTCGCACAAGACGCTCAACCATTGATCATCTTGATGAAAGCGGACGAATCAATGGCATCGGCGGCCTTGGCCACCACGCCGCTGCAACGAGCCGTCTTGAAGATCGCCGACTTGGCCAAAGCACGCCAAGGCGACCCGTTGGGTTTGATCGCCTACTCCGGATCGGCCCACACGGTTTTGCCTCCCACCGAAGACACCGCGGTCGTCGCTGACATGGCCGCGGAAATCAGTCCCGCGATCATGCCTGTCGCGGGCGATGCACTCGACCAAGCGATCACGGAGGCTGGTCGCTTGATCAACCGCAGCGAAGGCGGCGCAACGTTGTTGATCATCGCCAATCAAGCCAACCTCGACGCGAAGCAAGTCGCCGCGGCTCACCAAGCGATTGGCTCACCGCCGATTGAAATCCTGAGCTTGCTGCCCGAAGAATCTCAAGAAACCGAATCACTGCAAGCCATCGCGAAAACACTTGGCGGCAAGCGAATCGCACTCACAATCGACGACCAAGACATCGAATCCATCGTGCAGTACGCCGAGCGTCGGTCGTCCACAGGGCTGGCTGGACAAAGCGATCGCTGGCAAGAATCGGGTTATTGGCTTTCGCCGTTGCTCGCTGTCATCGTGGCGTGGTCCTTCCGCCGTGAACGCTCCTCCAACGAGGACGCTTCCCAATGAAAACGTGGCTGATTCTAGGCGTGATCGGTTGGTCGACTTGGTGGTGGACACCAGACCAACTCGGTCAGCGATGGATGGAACAAGAACAATACGCCGAAGCCGCCAACGCCTTTGACGATCCAATGAGGGAAGGCGTCGCTTGGTATCGCGCTGGCGAATTTGCCGAGGCAGCGAAATCTTTCTCCCGAGCAACGGGGCCTCAGGCCACTTTCAACCTGGGCAACTGCTGGCTGATGCAAGGCAAGTACGACGAAGCCATCTCCAGCTATCAGGACGCGTTGAAAGCACAACCGGATTGGAAGGAAGCCCAAGAGAACCTGGACCTCGCAATCGCTCGCAAAAAATTGACCGAGTCCAAAGGCGGGGACGCCGGCGACCAACGCTTGGGAGCCGATGAGATCGTGTTCGACAAAGACAAGAAGAAAGACGAAGGCCAGGACACTGAGATCACCGCAGAACAAGCCGTGAACGACGCCTCCGTGCAAGCGGTGTGGTTGCGTCAAGTGCAAACCAAGCCAGCCGATTTCTTGAAGTCAAAGTTCCGCTACCAAATGGCCAATCGTGACCGGGAATCCCAAGACCAACCTGTCGAAGCGAAGACCAGCGATGGAGGAGAACCATGACCGCCCCTTCGCAACATGCTTTTGGTGCCAATCCACTTCGTGTTCTTGCTGGGCGGCGTCACTTGCGTGAGCGGCAAGGCGCTAGCCGCCGGCTTCCCACGGTGTACCGGCGGCTAGCGCCCTGCCGCTCACAAACTCGCCAACTGGCTACGGCAATTCGAATGGTAGCGGCAGGGGCCAAGCCCCCCGGTAACACACCGGGCGGCTCGCGCCGCTCCGCTAAAAACATGTTCAAACAGCTCCATCACGTCTCAGCTACCTTCCTAGCGTTGGCACTCTGCCTGACCGTTTCCCCAGCCATCGCCGAGGACGAACCCCGACCGGTCACGATCGAAGTCCCCACTCCGAAGGCTTGGGTGGGACAACGACTGCCATTCTCGGTGCAAGTCCGCGCCCCTGGATCGTTTGTGGGTGCGACATCGTTCTCACTGCCGCAAATTCCACGCACAGTGATCCTGCAAGTCGGATCGCCCGTGGTGTCCTCCGAAGAAGTTGGGGACGAGTCCTGGTTTGTGCAAACCCACGAATTCGCGTTGTATTCGCAATCCTTCGGCACCGTCAAAATCCCCGCGTTCGAAGTCCGCTACGCCAACCGAGACGGCTTCACAGGACCGGCGACCGATCACACTCAGCAGACCACCGAAGTGACCGTCGAGATCCAAGCACCACCGGACTACGATCCCGATGTCTTCGTGGTCACGGCTGACAAAATCGACATCCAAGAAACATGGGATCCACCGCCGGGCAAAGCCAAGCAAGGCGACGTGGTCCACCGCACCATCACCCAAACAGCCGATCAGATTTCGGGCATGGTGCTCGCTCCACCGCCAACCAACGTTCCCGATGGCATCCAAGCCTACGTCAAGTCACCTCAAGTGAACGACCACACCGAGCGAGGTGAGTTCACGGGCGAACGAATTGACACGGTGACGTATCAGTTCAAAGGTTCGGGAACACTCACTCTGCCAGCAATTCGATACGTGTGGTGGAATCCCGACAACGAATCCTATGGATCGCACAGTTTGCCCGCAGCCACGTTCGATGTGGCAGCCGCTCCTCAGCCTCAACTCGCAACGGTGGAAGAGCCCAATTGGCAACCGTTGGCATGGATGTTCTCAATCCTGGGCGCGTTGGCCATTCTGATCGCAACGCAGTCCCACCGGATCGCAGTTGGATATCGAACGATCCAACATCGAATCAACCCGCCCGACCGTGTCGCGGCTCGCAAGCTCATCCGGGCGTGTCGCACAAATGATGCTCACGCAGCAGAAACCGCATGGAACCAGTGGCTCAACACGCAACCCGAAAACGTCCGTCTCTCTGACGGTCTGCGTTCAGCGGTCTTGGATCTGCATCGATTGCTCTACAGTCACGCTGCCGCGACAAACTCCGCTCCCTCGGCCAAAACGCAAACCGATTCAGCCTGGAAAGGCGAGTCGCTTGCCCAAGCGTTTCAGCAACACCTGCACCAGCGGCGTTCCAAGCACCACACACCCGAGGAACACTTGCCGCCTCTCAACCCCATCGCTTGAGAGTAGTTGTGCAGTTTCGAAGCACTACGGTCGCAAACATCAATTCACCCTCCCAAACGCAGAGGTCGTGCAGTTTTTAAATTGTTGTATTGCCACGCGTTTATCATCACCCTCCCCTTGGGAGGGTCGAGCGAAGCGAGGGGAGGGTCGAGCATCGGAACCAGCGCGTAACCCTCCCCGGCCCGAAGCGGGCCGACCCTCCCAAAGGGAGGGTGAAATGAAACTGCACGACCTCCGCAGCGGGAGGGGTCGGAAAGCGAGCGTTGAGCGAGATTTCCGGAGGAGGGCACTCCGCGTCACCAGAAACTGCACCGCTTCATGCCGGATGCGTTTGACATCCTGCCTTCTCAGAACGCAACGTTCATCCGCAGACCCAACAAGTAAGCATCCGCGACTTGTTCACGGGCTTGATCGATCCACTGAAAGTCAGGTGTCATCGAAATCGATTCGGTCAACTGAGTTCGATAAAAAACCTCCACACCTTGCGAGTCGCCAATCGGTCCCAAGGTGCCGGTCAACAACGGACCGATCTCGTCGCTTGTCCCGCTGTAGTAATACCCCACACCAAACGTGTCTCCATCGCGAATGGGGCTCGCACCGCCCAGACCAGCACTCAGCAAGTAGCTGATCGGGTTTGTGTCGCTGTCGGCGATCCCGGCTCGGGCAAAGTATCCCCAGTGCCGCGTCGAATCACACGGATCAACCCACAACGCTTGGTCCGTGTTCCAGTACACCGACCATGAATCGGACGCACGATTGATCGGCACGTTCGGAAGGATGATTCGAGGGTCTTGTCCCAACGAGACATAATCGCGGCTGCTCCAAGAGGCACCGACCAATTGGTGCCCAGGCGTCCCCAACCAATCCGTCGCCACTCGCATTTCGGCGGACACGGTCACGCCTTCCGCGAACAGTTCGTCAAAGCCATCTGAGTCGGCGGTGTCCGTGGGGTTTATCACCAAGAAGTTGAAGGCAGGTTCACCTTCGTCACCCAGCACAATGAAACCACACCCAAGCGATGCGTAAGGAACTGATCGCAACACAATTGGGTTGGCGACAAACGCGACATTCGAAAACTGCGTGACGCCACGGCCACCGGCATAAGCATTCGTGTCGCCGTCGAGCGTGTCCAACTTCCCGGCGTAGACCGCGAAACGTTCCGAAAGGAATTGCGTGAACAGCACATTGGTCAGGTACAAACTCTCGCTGTCCGCGACCGGCAAGTCAGCGGTCAAAGTTGGTGGCAAGATCACGCCAGCAGATTCGCCGATGCTTTGGCCAAATCGATGCTCAGCTCGCAGTTTCAAAAACAAACCTTCGTGAACACCGAGCTTTCCAAGGTCCATGTTGGCCACATAGTCACCGTGGCCTCCATAGCGGCTGGTCTCTTCGAGGCCACCGCTGACGGTTCCAAAGTAGTACTGCGTCAGGTTGTTAGAAAACGTGATTCCGCTCTCGGCAAAACACTGCCGGATCTTCTTGCAAATGCAACCCTCACCACCACAGTCGTCTCCGCAACACGATGCGGAGTCGCACGACAAAGAATCACAGCCGAGCGAATCGCACGCGAACAATGCAGAACAATCGTCCACCTGAGCGTGCGAGACTTGGGTCGCAAAACCGGCGAAAACGAAAACGACGCAAAGAGCAATCTTTCTAACGTGAAGATTCTGTGCAGATTGGCGTTGGTCCATCGAGGTGCCTCGAAATCGATCGAAAAAGGCTTGTCTATCCAAACAATTCACACCCTCCTTTTCGGTCATCTCCGTCCCGAACCTTGTCTTTCCCACATGCTAAAAACGAATGGTTTGAAATCCCCAGCAGAAGTTCAAGTTCTGCGGATTATCTGGTTTTCGACGGAAGCAATTCGGGGCTCGAGTCTTTAAGATAAGAGGGATGATCGCCAACCGCGTTTGGCCCGGTCTCATCTCCCTCTCATCTGCCGGCTGGAACACTCAAAAATGAACAAAGGCCCAACACTGCTGCTCGGTGCATGCCTCGCCGCCGCGATCTATGGATCCGATGCTCCCAGCCTCGTTGCTCAAGACGGTCAGCCCACCGTTGCTGAAACCACGTCGGCGTCTCCAGTCCGTGACCGCCTGAAACAGTATGCCAATGCGTTCAATGATCGGAAACTCGATTCGCTGGTTCAGTTCCTTGCGTCTGACGTTCGCTACCAAGACAAATCATCCGGACGAGAGGCCAACTCCGCTTCGGAATTGATTGGATTGATCCGAACCGCCGTCGAAGCCGAACCCA
The DNA here is from genome assembly GCF_002727185.1 of Rhodopirellula bahusiensis. Classification (NCBI taxonomy): domain Bacteria; kingdom Pseudomonadati; phylum Planctomycetota; class Planctomycetia; order Pirellulales; family Pirellulaceae; genus Rhodopirellula; species Rhodopirellula bahusiensis. The sequence goes on along the minus strand of NZ_NIZW01000003.1, from coordinate 182,936 downwards.
CGTTGAAACTGAGTGCGAACGTCGACTCCGTTGAGCAGGAAGATTCCGAACATGCGATCGTGCGTGGAACGACCACTCTTTCATCGGATCAAGCTCCTGACGAAGTCTCCTCGTTTGAAATCACTCTCTCGAAGCCTTCGGCGGATTGGGTCATCACTTCGCTCATCGAGAGTTCGATCGAGTCGGGTGAACCTGCCAACCCTGTTGAATCGCTTGGATGGTTGGTCGGAACATGGAAAGAAGACTCGGAGGATGGCCTGCGAAGCAACATCCAATTCATGCCTGGCAAGCGTTTCTTGCGACGCACGTTTCAGATGGGATCCGATCTCGAACCCGTCGGCTACGAAATGATCGGCTATGACCCGCGATCGAACCGTGTGAAGTCGTGGACCTACTTTGTCGACGGCAGCTTTGGCAGCGGCCATTGGGCCGGCGAAGAAGATCATTGGCGAATGGAGATGACTCAGACACTGGCCGATGGCGGACAAGCCACCGCGACGTGCATTGTCCGCCCCATTGATCATGACACGATGACGGTTCGCATCATTTCGCGAGTCGTCAACGGTCTACCTCTTCCTAACGGAAAAGCCGTCACGCTGAAGCGTCAAACGGACACCGACAACGCAACCAGCATGGAACCTTCGGCCGATACCGCGACCCCACCGGGAGCCAACCAATGAATCTTTCGATCAATTCAATGCAGCGTTCGAACTGGCTTGCGGCATTTGTCGCCTTGTCCATCAGCATGATGTTGATGCCGTCGCTGGAAGCGGGCGGATTCGGCGGACGAGGTGGAGGACGCGGTGGCGGAGGAGGCGGCCGTTCGATGGGAGGCGGTGGCGCACGACCCAGCATGGGCGGCGCTCGTCCGAGCATGGGCGGCGGAGGCGCGAGCTTCAATCGCGGAAACATGAGCGGCAACTTTGGTGGCGGCAACCGTATGCCAACCAGTCGACCTCAAACCAGCATGCCACACGTCGGCGGCAACAACTTCAGTCGTCCAAACGCCGGCTCACCCAACTTCAATAGTCGCCCCAGCCCGAGTCGTCCCAACATGGGTTTGCCGAACACCAGTCGCCCTAGCATCCCCAGCACCGGAACACGCCCCTCACGGCCCGATATCTCTCGCCCCGGATCAAACCAGCCTGGGAACACTCGTCCCGGTGGCAACCTGTCCAATCGTCCGGACCGACCGAGCACTCTCCCCGGCAACAGGCCCGGATCAGATCGACCTGGAATCGATCGACCCAACAACGGTCGCCCCAATCTTCCCGGCGGCGATCGGCCTGGTGCCAGTCGACCTGGCGGCGAACGTCCCAACCGCCCCGGCGGATCAAACCGTCCCGACATGCCTGACTTCGGAAAGCTCCCTGGTGGACGCCCTTCGGCTGGCGACGTCGGAAACTTCTTGGGTTTGGATGGTCCTCTGCGTCCTGGCGAAAGTGGCCGCCCAAACTTGTCCGATCGTCCGGAGCGTCCCAACCGCCCTGGAACTTCTGATCGACCTGGATCAGGAAACCGACCGGGCAATGGCGATCGTCCTGGCAGCGGCGACCGACCAGGCGATGGCAACCGACCCGGCGACCGTCCCTCGCTCGCCGATCGACCTGGAAATGGTCCAGGCCCTGGCAACCGTCCCGGCTTGGATCACCGCCCCAATCCCAACGATCGACTACCACCGGGCCGTCGTCCCAACATCAACGTTGGCGACGTGAACATCGGTAACAACAACATCATCAACAACAAAGTTGGTTGGGCAAACATCGACAACAATCGAGTCAACCAAATCAACAACCGCTGGCGAAACCAATTGAATCATGTCAGCAATTGGCCAACCATCCCGCCGCATCGCTTTGACCACTTTCATCGCTGGGGGAATCAAGTTCGCCGCGGCTGGCACTACCACGGCTTTGGACCCAATTGGTGGGGACGTCATCCATTCCGATTCTGCGGCTGGCACTACTTCTATTCGTACAGGTACTACCCATACACGTATTGGTGGAGCACACCGACGTATCCCATGGTCACCAATTGGTTCACGACGAGTGCCCCTGCTGCGACCGTGGAACAACCGGTCTATTACGACTACGGCAGTGAAGGCAACGTGACCTACCAAGACAACCGCGTTTACATCGGCGGCGAGGAAGTGGCGACAACCGAAGAGTTCGCGCAATCGGCTGCTGACCTAGCGACCGTCGAAGCACCTGAAAACGAAGAGAGTGCTGAGCAATCCGAATGGTTGCCCCTGGGAACATTCGCCTTGACAACCGACGCCGATGACGTCGACCCCGACCGTGTCATTCAATTGGCGGTCAACAAAGAAGGAATCATCTCGGGAACGCTTTACAATCAGAAGACCGACGAAACCCAAGCGATCCAAGGTCAAGTCGACAAAGAGACCCAGCGAGTCGCTATGCGAATCGGTGAGAGCGAAGACGTCGTCGCCGAAACAGGTCTTTATAATCTGACGCAAGATGAAGCTTCCGTTTTGGTTCACTTCGGAACGAAAACGCAAGACACTTACTTGCTGGTTCGATTGCCCAGCCCGGAAGACTCCGACCAGACAGCGGCTTCCGCCGATTCGTCGACGGATCAACCAGGCGACGCATCGAACGAAAACAACTGAAATCATTTCCAACCACGCCGATGAGATAGCACCATGCTTCGTCACTTCTTACTCCTCGCCGCGGTCCTCGTGACCGCATCGATCGCAGACGCCAAACCTCGTACTTGGACCAGCGCCGACGGTGCGTACAAGCTGGATGGTGAGCTGATTGGATCCAACGAAACCACCGCGATTTTGAAGCGACGTGGTTCAGGTCGCTTGGCTGCCATCGAACTCGCGGACCTATCCGAGGAAGACCGCAACTTCGTCAAGAAACAAGGCAAGAGCGGATCCAAGCAGGAAGCCGGCGATGACCTGGAGATGCACACCTGGACCTCTCGCGAAGGGCTGAAGATCCGTGCAAAAATCCTCGCCTATGGCAAGAAGGAATACACGCTGGATCGAAAACTAGGCGCCGTGACCATCAACGGCAAAGCCTTTTCAACCTTCGATCCGCTGCACCAAAAACTCATCCTTCGCGTTCTTTCGGTCCTCGAAAAAACGCCGCTGGAAAAGCAATCCGACCTCAATAAATTTGTTTCGCTCTTCGCAGGACAACCCAAGTCCTACCCGCTCGAAGGTGTGCTGATGGAACTCCCATCGGGCGATCAAATCGCGGTCCCTTTCTTCATGTTCAGTGAAAAGGATCTTGAGGTCCTGCAAGCTGGCTGGGAAAACTGGCAGAAATACCACACCGACGAGGATGCTCGGGCTCGCGAAGATTTGATGATGCGTTCCGAAGCATCTCACTACCAACAAAGCATGGCTCAAGAACAACAGCGGCAACAGCTGGAAGTTCTCAAGTTCAACATGGCCGCCGTTCGCACCGGACTGACATCGATCTGGGAAGTCCAAATCGCTCCCAACCGTGGCGTCTATGGCCGCCCCACCAGCATCATGGTGACCGCTCGGGACAGTTTGACCGCGACGCAAATGGTGCTTCCAAACTACCCAGGTTATTCCATGATCGGCGTCCGCAAAGTCAGCTACTGATTCAGGCAAGCAGCAGTCTTCTGGCATATCAGCTTTCGCAATGGCTCGCGGTTTCGACACGAGACCTCAGGGCAGATAGAAACCAAACGACATTTGCAACCGAGTCGCGTCGGCTTGGTCGCCGTCTTGGTTCTCGCGTGTTCCGCACAAGTACTCGATCCCGATGAACACGCGGTCGACTGGATTGTGGATCAAGTTCACTGCGAGGTAGTTGGTCTGCCGTAGGTTGGTGCCAGCCTGGCCAGCAATCGGATCGAGGATCAGCTCGCTGTAAGTCAAATTGGACGTCAGCCGATCGTTCCAAACATGCTTGCACCCGATCATCCATCCAAACATCGGTAAGATGGAAGCACTGTTCGGACCGGTGGACACAACATCGGGTGAACCGCGATAGCTACCGATCCCTTCCCCGAATGTGATCTGGGAATAGACCCGCGTGTCGTTCAACGGTTTGGCTGATCCGGTGAAGTTGAAACCCCAGGCGGTATCGGTGAGAACGGGATCTCCGACCGGTTGAAAGCCCAATTCGCGAACGACAAACGCGGCCTGAAAATCGCCGCGGTCTCGCTCCAACTTCAAGTGAGTGATCACATCGGGCGTCTCCGTCCGTCCTTCTCCCGTCACGCCGTTTGGAATCTCAATCTGAATTCGCGGGTCTTCCAATGACACTGCCCACGACCACCCTGAATCTCCCAGCGGCAAATCCAATCGCACCAAACCTTGGCGACGGTTCACGTTTGAAACGGCTCCTTCGAAATCCAATGTCTGAGGAACGGCCGACGGATGCGTGAACGTGGTCCAGGTTTGGCCCGCCGTGAAGTACCCCATCGTCCCGTAAGCATGACGCAACCGAAACGATCCATTGCCGCCGTCATCACCACCAAAGAAATCGGCTTCCACAAACGCCCGAACCACCTCTCGTTGAACTTTCCAACGGGTGTCGAAACTCAAGCGTGACGACCGAGCATGGAACCGAGAATTCTTCCGGTCGGCGGCTCCAACGGGAATCTCACTGGTGTCGAATGAATCCACCGAGTCGATGGGATCGAAGTCGGATATAAAATCCGCTTTGACGAACCCACCAATCTTCAGTGCCGCCTCTTCGCCAAAGACAACAATTCCACGATCGAAATCGGGAAACGCGGTGAAGTTGTTTTGCTGCTGTTCGCCGAGCGAACGATCAAACGCCTCCGACGTGAATGACCGCCGATTCAAACGTTCCGACGAATCCAAATCCAGTTGCTGCAGCACTTCAGTCACGGGAGATTCAATCGCGTCCAGGCTCTCACCAAACTCCGTGAACTGCGTTAGCAGCAACGGATCTTCGAGCGTATCCTCCTCAGCCATCCTCAACAGTGACGCAAGGCTATCTTCCGAGTGAACCGGGACGGCAAAGAGACACAGTCCGACCATCGGCAGCATCCATCGCAGATCGGCAAGCTCACTGATCGTTCGTGCGATGATTTTGGAGCTCATGCGACTTCGTTCGGTCAGAATCCTTCACCCTTGCCAGCAAACGGCTTGCTACCAATTGCCAGTGCGTTCGTGCCTGGTCTCGTTACTGAACGGACACGCAGAAGTCCATTTGGCAGCTCAGCCGCTTGGTCCCCAGCGGACGGTTGATTTCACCAGCCACACGGCGTTATCCGCGGTTCGCGTCCCTCGAATGAATCGACAAACACGGTGGCAAACTTGAACGATTCTGCGGGATCTGCTGCCTCGCCGGCCATCTGACCCTTCATCAAAACTCCACACACTTTGGAGAGCGTGTTCGTTCAAAAACAGATCCAAAAAACGTCGCAGAACCATTCCTGGCCACCTTATGACTGACAAGCTTTGCTGGTTCTGGATCAGAACCAACGGTATGATGACACGGCGATCTCGGAGTGTTATCGCAAACGAGGTCTTGCTACTTCTCTAACCGCGAGCCAAACATGGAATATGGATTGCAATCTGCCGGACCGGCGCTTCGCATCATCTCATTGATCTTTCTGCTCGTCTTTGCGGCTTTGATTATCGCGGTCGCCGTGGGCCTAGCGGCTCTTCCCGGCCAAATCGCGAAACGCCGCCAGCATCCGTTCTCCGACGCCGTCAACATCGCCGGATGGCTTGGCCTGCCCACTGGGATCGTTTGGGTGCTGGCAATGGTTTGGGCGCACATGAGTCCAAAACCGAACGAGTCTTCCGGCCACGCCACAACCGAATCGGCACAACTCGCCGCGCAAGTTCAACAACTTGAATCGCTGGTGGATGCACTGGAACAAACCTCAAGCGGAAATCAATCATGATCCCTGCCCTCCTGAGTTGCGTCTTCGTGATTTACCTGTATCGGAAGTTGAACGCTCCCGAACCATCCTCGCCCGAACAAGATTCATCAGATGAGAATGATGATCTTGCCAGTCGACTTGATGCACTACGAGAACGGATTGCCCGGTTGGATTTCAACTCATCACAAGGTGAATCATCATGAGCTGGATTCTCAGTGGCCTCTATTGCGGGACGATCTGGCTGATCTTTGCCAAGCTCAAACTCATTCGATTGTCACTTCCTGTGGCCATTGTCTTGGCGTCCGTCGGCCCAGGATTGATCATTGCTTTGCTGTTTTGCGCGCAATACTTTCACCCTTACACAAAACAATCGATTGTCATCGCACAGATCGACCCGATCACCGCTCAACTATCGGTCAGTGGCCGAGTGAACGAGGTTCGCGTTGCACCCAATGAACCAATTCAAAAGGGCGATGTGCTGTTCACTGTGGACCCGGTTCCCTATCAAAATGCGGTGAACCTCGCCAAAGCGGGGCTGGAACAAGCCAAGCAGAACGTCGAGCTTTCGAAGTCAACCGTTGAACTATCGAATGCGACACTCGATCGCGCGAAAGCGGATTTGACCTACGCGACCAACGATCGCGACCGCTATCAAAAACTTCGTGAATCTGGCGGTGCTAGCCAAGACGAATTAGAGCGTGCGGAAACGCAGTTCCAACAGGCTGGCGCTGCATTGAACCAGGCTGAACAATCGCTGAAGCAAGCGAGCATCTCGGTCGGAGTGGCACAGGCAAAGCAAACACAGGCTGAGACAACGCTGGACAATGCAGAATATGATCTTCAGCAAACGACCGTCCGGGCGCCCGCGAACGGCTATGTGACCAACCTTCAACTTCACCCTGGCATGCTGTTGGGTCCCACGACCGGCCCCGTCATGTCATTCATTCGTGACACCGACGAACATAAGCGAGGCGTGATTGTCGCCGTATTCGACGAGAAAAACTTCTTACGGATCAAACCCGAACAATACGCGGAATTGGCAATGGACGCCTATCCAGGTGAGATTTTGACGGGGCAGGTACTCGACGTGATCAGTGTTTCCGGCACGGGCCAGTTGGTTGCCAGCGGCGCCATTCCCACTGACTTGGCGTCGGGAAAACCAACACAATTCGCGGTCCGAATTCAGCTCGATGAGGTTGATTCCCACCCGCTGCCCGGCGGTGCACAAGGGCAAGCCGCTGTCTATACTGGTGACGTCCAAATAGCCGGAATTCCTGTCATGTTTCTTATCCGTGCGAACAGTTGGATGAACTATCTCTTCTAATCGCTCCGCGGATCGAGCCTTTGATCCACCTCCTTTGACGTACCGAGCCGAAACCATGCGAACGCTGATGAATTTGGGCCCTGTGATGGCCCTTGCTCTTCTTTTCTCAATTTCTTCATCTGTCGTTCACGCAGAAGAAAAAGCCAAGATTGAGCTGCTGCTCGACCGATCACCCGCACCCGGGAATGCCATTGGCTATGTCAACGTTCCCGCCCTGAACAAACTGATGAAGGATGCCGGCTTCTCACCCGCCGCCTCTTCCAAAGTCAGCGAAGTCTGGTTTCTCGCGGATCTCGAAATCGCAACCCTGCGTCCCAAATGGGAAGCTGGCTATGCGGTTCTCAACCAACCTGTTGATGCAAAGAAATTGGCGGATCGTTTGGGCGGTTATGTGGACAACGTTGTCGATCATGACGTGGTGCACGCTCCCAACCAAACCTACTTCGTTCCCGGTGAAGACCATCCTGAACGCTTGGGCATTCTTCGCCCCACCGATCGATCGCTCTTGGCAGGGTGGCTGACCCCGGTCATCGATGTGAAGTACACACCGTTCCTGAGTGCTCACGCCAAACAACCTGAGTCGTTTCTGTCATTCATGTTGGCAATTGACTTGGACAACGTCCTGTCACCGGTTCCTTTGAAGACGCGACTCGAAGGACTGGACTCGCTGAAGTCCAACTCTCCGGAGTCCGTCGCCGGCACCCTCGCATCGATCCAAGGCTGCAGCATCATCGTTGGTCGCCGCAGTCTCAACGAGTGCATCGCGAAATTCGAATTTTCTAAATCGCCTTCGTCACTGAAATTGATCGCCCCAGAACTGCTCGCTGAGATCCTTCAACGCAACGGCACCGGTGCTCCCGAAGTGAAACAATGGGAAGTTTCTGTCGAAGGAAATTCACTCTCGCTCAAAGGTCCGATCACCCAATCCAGCCTCAGCGGTTTGATGGGCATCTTCAGCCTTCAAAGCCAAGCTCAACAGGCCGCCGCACGAGCCAGCCTCTCTGAACAGAGCGAAGAACAACGAATCGCTTACGAGTCCAAGCACTACTTCGATGAAGTCAACTCCATCATCGAACACACACGCGACCACAAATCGCAAACCGCTGGTGCGATGGCAAAGTGGAGCGACCAACGAGCTCGTCAGATCGACGAAATCGGCACACTCAACGTCGACCCCGCCATGGTTCAGTACGGAACCAACGTGGCCGAATTGCTTCGCGGCAATGCACTGACCGTTAGGCAAACCAACATCGACGCCGGAAAAATCAAAGCCAGCCAGAGCCTCGACACCGGCTACTACAACGATGGCTATGGTTACTACAACACCAACAGCACCACGGATTACCAACGCGTCACCAGTGCGATTGCCCAAGGCAACGCCTATGGAAACTACCGAGAAGCGCTCAATCAGATTGACAAACTGACCGCCGCAATGCGTCGCGATATGACTCAGAAGTTCAAAATGCAGTTCTAGACGTCTGACGTGGAAACGTGGCCCCTCGTCAGGCAACTGCCGTTCAGCCTGACATCAGAGTTTGACCACGATTCAGCGACGACCGGGTGACATCAAAGCCGATCGACACCAGATCCCAACTGGTCTTGTCGATTGGCTTTGTTCATTTCCCAACATCATGTCGGTTGCGATTGCACGACCAGAAAGCTCTTGACCTCTTCTCCTCGCCAAACCTGACGTCGACTGAACTAGCAAATGGATCTCGGACAATACTTTCAAATTCACATTGACGCGGTTTCGATCGGTCTGGTTGCACACGTTGCCATCGAAGCAATCACGATCATTCGCGTGATGTCGCGACCTCACCGTGAACCTGCTTCACGCATCGCTTGGGTGACTGTCATCGCGGCCGTTCCATTCCTGGGCGTGTTTCTATACGTGTTGTTTGGTGAGACCAACATCGGGCGTCGACGCATGGAACGCATGAAGCAAGTGATGAAATGCTTGCCAGCGACACCGGAGATCAATCCAGAGGAGTCCCGGCACGCGGTGGCGAATGTTCCAAATCGATATCAGCATCTGTTTCGAATGGGCGAGTCAATCAATGGATTCGAAGCGATCGGTGGCAACTTCGGAACACTGATGCACGATTCCAACTCCGCCGTCGATTCCATGATCGCGGACATCGACAATGCGACGGATCATGTTCACTTGCTGTTTTACATTTGGTTGCCGGACAACAATGGTCTAAAGATGGTCGAGGCTCTCAAGCGAGCCGCACTGCGAGGCGTGACCTGCCGGGCGATGGCCGATGACTTGGGTTCTCGAACGATCATTCGCTCGGCTCATTGGAAAGAGATGCAGGACGCGGGAGTGCACGTTTCTCGAGCCCTGCCGATTGGAAACTTGATGCTGCGGGCTCTTCGTGGACGCATCGACCTTCGCAATCACCGAAAGATCCTGGTGATCGACGGAGCCATCACGTATTGCGGCAGCCAAAACTGCGCAGACCCTGAGTTCCGAGTCAAACCCAAGTACGCTCCTTGGGTCGATGCAGTGATTCGTTTTGAAGGACCCATCGTTCGACAGAACCAGGAACTCTTTATCACCGATTGGATGTCCAGCACCAGCGACGACCTGACGAGTCTGCTGGACCGACCGCTTCCTGACACGGGGCCTGGTTTTCCCGCTCAAGTCATCGGCACCGGCCCGACCGTTCGTGATTCAGCGATGCCAGAGGTCTTTGAAACTCTGTTCCATACGGCACGACGGAAGTTGACCATTTCGACGCCGTACTACGTGCCCAACGAGTCCATGCAACAAGCCCTTTGTGCGGCCGCTTGGCGAGGCGTTGAAACAACGCTCATCATGCCAGCCAACAATGATTCGCGAATCGTCGGAGGAGCCAGCCGAAGTTACTACGCTGGATTGCTCGAAGCGGGCGTTCAGATTCACGAGTACACCGGCGGTTTGCTGCATACCAAATCAGTGACCCTCGACGATGAGGTCACTTTGATTGGTTCCGCCAACATGGACCGTCGCAGCTTTGACCTGAACTACGAGAACAACATCCTGTTCCACAATCCCGAACTCACTGCCGATGTCTTCGAGCGGCAGTGTGCCTACATCGAGCAGTCCAATGAGATCACTGCCCGGGCGGTTGCGGAATGGTCTCTTCCCCTTCGCTTGTGGAACAATGTGCTGGCGACGCTGGGTCCGATTCTTTAACTTCCACACACCCTCGCGGGTGAGTGTGGCTCCGTAGCGATGCCGCCTTCCGGCGATTGGATTACATTGGCGATCACCGCCCCCAATCGATTTCGTTCTTAGCATCCGCCGGGAACAAATCGAGCTCGGAACCATCCTAAGAAAGCAGTCGTTTGAGCGGCAAATACGGATTCTGGACCCTCGCGTTTCTGGTCATTGCCAACATGATCGGAGCCGGCGTGTTCACGACGTCCGGGTTTTCGCTGGCTGACTTAGGTTCGCCCGAACAAGTTCTCTGGGCTTGGTTGGCAGGTGGAATCGTGGCCGTTGCGGGAGCGATCAGTTACGCGATGCTGATTCGTGTGATGCCGCAGTCAGGTGGTGAATACCTCTTTCTTTCAAGGGCTGCTCATCCGTTGCTGGGTTACGTTGCCGGATGGGTCTCTCTGATCGCTGGTTTCTCTGGTGCGATCGCGTTCGCCGCCACCGCACTGGAAGGCTACCTGTTGCCGGAAGACTTGCGTCCCGAGTGGATGCCAGCTGGCATTGTCACGATTATGGCGATCGTCTTGGCGGGCTTCTTTCACGGCTTGCACCCTCGTGTGGGAGCCACCACGCAAAACATCGCTGTTAGCGTCAAGCTGATTCTTCTGGGAACGATTCTTGTGTTCGCCGCTTACCAATGGTTTGCGGGCGATTTGGTGATTCGTCCGTCAGCGCGAGAACCGGTTCCTGAAACAAACACCTGGTCGCTCTGGACAGCATTCGCGGGCAGTCTGGTTTGGATTTCGCTGAGCTATTCCGGATTCAATGCAGCGGTCTATGTCGCTGATGAAGTGGCTGATGCAACCCGCGTCGTTCCCCGAGCCTTGGTCTTTGGAACCGTGGCAACGACGGTTTTGTATCTCAGTCTCAACGCCGTTTTTGTTTTTGCACCTCCGGCAGAAAGCATCGTTGGCAAACCTGATGTGGCGGCCATCGCCGCGGCCAGTCTTGGTGGCAACGGCTTCGCACACTTCGTTCGTTGGACGATCGCGTTGTGCCTATTGACGTCGGTGCTCAGCATGATGATGGCGGCACCTCGTGTGTACGCGAAAATGGCGGACGATGGCATGCTGCCGGCCTGGATGCGTTTTCGCGGTGAGGCCCCGTTTGCCGCGACGGTGGTGCAGATCGCGGTGGCGGTCACGCTGGTTCTGATCTCCGATCTGCAAGGCTTGCTGTCGTATCTCGGATTGACGTTGTCTTTGTCCGCGGCTTGCTCGGTCTGTTGCCTGTTCCTGCCATCGATCCGCAATTCAGCCAATGCGGCCCCGAACTACTGTTTGATCGCACCGGCGTTCTATGTTGCCGCCACAATTCTTTCCGCCGCCATCATGACAATCAATGATCCAAAACAATTGATTGCCACAGGAATCACATTCATGGTCGGAGGAACCATGTACGTGCTGACGACGCAGTTCAAGTCGGAAGACTCCATCGATCAAGCCGAGTGAATCATTGCCGTTCGTCTGAGAACGACGGCTTGATCTTCGGCAGCAGGAGATCAATTCTTAAAGCTCACCCCTCGCTGCGAAACCTGCATTCCGACCATCCGAGCGATCACGATCGCCACGTAGAGTTGCCCCACCATGGCCTGCAGCACCGCCAACATTTTCGCTGGCCGAGACATTGGGACGACATCACCATATCCAAGCGTCGTCAGCGTCACGTTGCTGAAGTAAATGAAATCGCTGATCAAACGGGCGTTTTGAGTCAGGCTTTCTTCCTGGACAGGGAACGAGAACGATCCCGGTTCAAACAGTTCAACCAACGTGTAGAGAAACGCCCAGAGCAACCCGATCAAAAAGTAGATCGACACAGCTCCAATAATTCGGTCAGCGTCGACTGATCCCTCACCAAACACATTCACTCCAACGGCGTGGATCAACGAGACAAACACGAACGCGAAGCACACGTCGCTGGCGACCGCCAACCCCTTCATTCCCGCCATCTCATTGGCCCATGAAGCTGCATAGGCCAATCCGCCAATGAACATCGTTGCCCACATTCGCAGCTTGGAACCAGAAAACGACCGGATCGCGGACAACACCACCAAGAAAAACAGTCCATTGATCACCACTCGGTGGACCACATTCTCCGCTGACAAACACGACTGAATGAAGATCAGCGAAACCAGCGCCAGCAACAGCTCCCCGTGACGAGAATGCGTCAGCCAGCGATTCGTTTGGGGTGCACGAGCGAGAATCATTCCGATGTATCCGCAGGACGAGGTGGAGGGTCGAAGATTGTAGTTTGCAATTCCCTCGGCGTTAGCTTCCCGGCCGCAATTGTCACCTGTCCGATTCACTCCGTAGGACGTTCAATCGACTTGGTGTAGGATGCTACGCGGATCCCGCCAACCAGACGATTGCAGGGCGGAACTCCGTTTTCAACATGAAAGTCTCGACTGTCTTCGTTTTCTTTCATTGCAATGGTTCATCACGCTGTCCCCTTTTGACGCATGAACACACTCCTATTCGCCATCCGTCGCTCGATGTCCACTCGAGCAAGACACCCAGCCTACTCGGCGGGCCATCTGAGTTCGTCGGCCGCGTGTTCGCTGGCTGCGAGCGCACTGGCCCTGAGCTTCATGGCATTGAACGGTTGCTCGCCCGCCTCCAACGAGTACCAGGCGCCGCCACCTCCGGAAGTCACAGCGGCCAAACCCGTTCAACAAAGTCTTACAATCTTCATCGAAGAAAATGGCGAGACTGAAGCAGTGGAACAAGCGGACATTCGGGCGCGCGTCGGCGGCTTCGTCGAAAAGCTATCTTTTGAGCCCGGGCAATTCGTCAGCGAAGACCAAGAACTCTACCGGATCGAGCCGGATACTTACGAAGCCAATCGAAACGCGGCCGCCGCATCCGTCGAAGCGTCCAAAGCCAGCATTCAGGTCACCGAAGCGAGTCTGGCGTCAGCACTCGCCTCGGTGCAAAAGGCTGAGAACGACTTGAAACGCGAACGAAGATTGCAAGCTTCCAACGCGGGCTCCCAAGCTACTTTGGATGCCGCCCTCGCCGCTCGTGATTCAGCGTTGGCCGAACAAAAGGCAGCGGAAGCCAACATCGAAGCTGACAAAGCCAAGTTGTTGCAAGCACAGGCTCAACTCGACCAAGCAGAATTGGACTTGGAGTACACCGTGGTTCGGGCACCAATCGAAGGCCGCGTTTCCAAAACCCAAATCAAACTCGGCAACCTCGTCGAAGTTGGCAGCACGCTTGCCACCGTCGTTGATCAACGAAATATATTCGCCAATTTCAGCATCAGCGATCGCAAGCTTCTCGAACTCGTCGAAGCTCGTCCCGAGACCGAAGAACCCGCAGACTCACCCGAGGACTGGTCGAAGATTCCCGTCTATCTGCAACGCGATGGTGACACAGACAAATGGATGCCGGGAAAATTGGACTACGTCGATCAACGTGGCATCGACCAGAAAACAGGAACGTTCGGTCTGCGAGCCGACTTCGACAACCAAGACGGCAAATTGCTTCCTGGGATGTTCGTGATCATCCGTTTGCCCGTTCGCGAAGTTGAGAATGCGATCTTGATCCCCGAACGCGCGATCGTTCGAAATCAAACCGGTGCGTACGTCATGCTGGTGGGTTCCGACGACCAAATCGAACAACGCGAGATCACAATCGGCCAAACCCTGGATGGCTGGGCCATGATCACCGAAGGCCTCTCCGCCAACGACACCTTTGTGCTGGACGGACTGCAACGCGCTCGACCGGGAAGCAAGGTCTCTCCCAAAACGATTGAGCTGTCGACCAAGGACAGCCCCATGTTGCAAGCCGCGGTTGAATCCAACTCCGACACCGCTGAATCGGAACCTGTTTCCGAACCAACACCGACGGTCAATCCGACCCAAGATGAACCCGCCTCCGATTCATCCACCGCGGACTGAACCATGTCAAAGTTTTTCATCGACCGCCCGATCTTTGCCACGGTGATTTCCATCGTGATCGTGATCGCAGGTGCGGTTTCGTTCTTCGGTCTCCCGATCGAAAAGTTCCCCCCGATCACGCCGCCCACTGTGCAGGTCACGGCCGTCTATCCAGGCGCCAACGCTCGCACGGTCGCCGAGACAGTCGCTGCCCCCATCGAACAAGCGGTCAACGGCGTCGAAGGCATGATCTATATGTCATCGACCAGCACCAACGAAGGTCTGTACACGCTGACCGTCACATTTGAACTGGATATGGATTTGGACATCGCTTCGGTGTTGGTCCAGAATTTGGTCAGCAGTGCCGAAGCGACTCTTCCGCAAGAAGTCCGGGCACAGGGAATCACGACGAAAAAACGTTCCACTCAAACGCTTCAGTTCCTTGCGTTGACTTCACCAGGCGGCAGTCACGATGGATTGTACCTGAGCAACTTTTCGCTCGACGTTCGAGATGAAATCAGTCGTATCAAAGGAGTCGGCGACGTTCAGTCATTCGGCGATGGCGACTACAGCATGCGAGTCTGGCTGGATCCACGCCTGCTGAAACAACGTGGACTGACCACCGAAGATGTGGTTGCGGTCATCGCGGAACAAAACGTCCAAGTTGCCGCGGGACAAATCGGTGCTCCACCCGCTAAATCAGGCACCGCGTTTCAGTTCTCCGTCAACACACAAGGTCGCTTCTCCAACGTCGAACAGTTCGAGAACATCATTGTTCGCACGGGTGAAAACGGGGAAGTGCTGCGTCTGGGCGATCTCGCTCGAATCGAACTGGGTGCCGAGGCCTACACGTACTCGAGTTCCTTCACCGGTGATGCAGCCGCAACGCTCGCGATTTATCAGTTGCCCGGCGCCAATGCGTTGGAAACCGCAGAAGCGATCCGGGTCAAAATGGAGGAGCTTTCCACCGCGGCAAACTGGCCCAAGGATGTTGAATACCAAGTCGCCTATGACGCGACCGAATTCGTCACTGCTTCCATCAACGAAGTCTACAGCACGTTGGCGATGGCGATCGCGTTGGTTGTCCTCGTCATCTTCATCTTCCTTCAGGACTGGCGGGCCACGATTGTCCCCGTCGCCGCGATTCCAGTCTCGTTGATAGGCACCTTCGCCATCATGGCGGGCATCGGGTTTTCACTGAACATGCTGTCGCTGTTCGGCATCGTTCTTGCAATCGGAATCGTGGTCGATGATGCGATTGTGGTGGTCGAAAACGTTTCGCGACACATCGCCGATGGACTGTCCAGCCGAGACGCGGCGGTCAAAGCCATGTCCGAAATCACCGGCCCCGTGATCGCGACGACCCTGGTGTTGCTGGCCGTGTTCGTGCCCTGTGCCTTCATGCCCGGCATCACCGGTGAATTGTTCCGACAATTCGCGTTGACCATCTCCGCATCGGTCATCATCAGCACGATCAACGCATTGACACTCAGCCCCGCCCTGTGTGCTCTGTTCTTGCGTCCGGCAAAAGAAACACAGTTCATCGGCTTCCGCCTGTTCAATCAGTTCTTCGATCGCACCACTGAAGTTTACGGTGCCGCCGTTGCGAGGCTGGTGCGTCTGACTCTGGTCGTTTCCGTCGCGTCGATTGCGTTGATCGCGGCAACGGGTTGGATGCTCACTCGATTGCCAACGGGATTCGTTCCCGACGAAGATCAAGGCGTGTTGTTCGTCAACGTTCAACTGCCTGATGCCGCCAGCAAAGAACGCACCGACGAAGTGATCAAGGAGCTGGATGAGGTTTTCCAGCAAACACCCGGCGTTCAAGGTTGGTTGTCCGTGACCGGCTATTCCCTGCTGGGCGGCAGTGGCGGCCCCAATGTCGGGTTCTCCGTTTTGGTTTTGAAACCCTGGGAAGATCGCGACGCGAAAACCGAAAGCGTCACGGCCATTCAGCAATACTTGCAAAAACAATTCGCGTCCGAACAACGCGCGATCCTGTTCACGTTTGCTCCCCCTCCGATCGATGGATTGGGAACGGCCGGCGGTTTCCAAATGGAAGTCCAAGACCGCGGCAGCAATGGTTACCTGCCTCTTCAGAACGCAACCGAAGAAGTGGTCGCCAACGCATCCACCCAGTCCAGCTTGGCCGCTCTGAACAGCTCCTTCCGAGCTACCGTTCCTCAACTTTATGTGGACGTCGATCGGGCGAAAGCCAAGACGATGAACATCCCGCTCAGCAGCGTGTTTGCGACCCTGCAAGCATCACTGGGTTCTTCCTACATCAACGACTTCACGCTCAACAACCGTTCCTATCAAGTCCGAGCGCAGGCCGAAGCACCGTTTCGACGATCGGCTTCCGACATCACGCAGCTTGACGTCCGAGACAACAATGGCAACATGATCCCGCTGGGTTCCATCGTGACCGTGCGTGATGACTTCGGGCCCGACGTTGTTCGGCGATACAACATGTATCCCAGTGCCGCCATCAACGGGTCCGCCGCCCCCGGCATCAGCTCAGGTGCAGCACTTACCTTGATGGAACAAACCGCAGATCAAACCTTGCCCGCATCATTCTCTTACGAATGGACGGGAATGTCATTCCAAGAGAAACAAGCCTCGGGCGGACAGTATTTGATCTTCGGATTGGCGATCCTGTTTGTGTTCCTGGTTCTCGCGGCCCAGTACGAAAGTTGGACCAGCCCTGCGGCTGTCATCGCTGTGGTTCCGCTCGCCGCGTTGGGTGTCGCACTATCGTTGATGCTGCGAGGGAGTGACAACAACACCTACACTCAAATTGGGATCGTGTTACTGGTCGCCTTGGCCAGCAAAAACGCGATTCTGATTGTTGAATTCGCCAGTGAACAACGTGCGGCCGGCAAATCGCCTCGCGATGCGGCCACGGCTGCCGCCAGGCTCCGATTCCGAGCCATCCTGATGACCGCGTTCTCATCAATTCTCGGCTTCATGCCGCTGCTGGTCGCCACCGGCGCGGGTGCGGCGAGTCGCCAGGCAGTTGGAACGGCCGTGGTCGGTGGCATGATCGCCGCCACCATTTTCGCTCTGTTGCTCGTCCCGACGTTCTTTGTCGTCTTCCGAACGCTCTCCGAACGAATGGCCAAGTCGAACAACTAATCTTCCCCCATTGAAAACCGCTCCGATTCAAAATGCCACGCGTGCAGTTTCACTTCCCCCTCCCCGAGGTCGTGCAGTTTTATTTCACCCTCCCTTTGGGAGGGTCGGCCCGCTTCGGGCCGGGGAGGGTTACGCGCTGGTTCCGATGCTCGACCCTCCCCTCGCTTCGCTCGACCCTCCCAGGGGAGGGTGATGATAAACGCTTGGCAACACAGCAGTTAAAAACTGCACGTCCTCCTGCACGGGCGGGGTCCTCAAGGCGTTATTGGCAAAGCAATCCCGGCCGCCGTTCAATTCGCGGCGATGCTCTCGTTAGCACGTGCTCCCAATCGTCCCGCCATCACGCTTGCCACCGGACGAGTGACATCCATCCGGTCCAGGGCAATCTTGATCGCCGCGGTGATCGGTGTTGCCAAGAACATCCCGGTGACTCCCCAAAGAGTTCCCCAGAACATCAGCGCCAACAGGATCACGACCGGGTGCAAATCTGCTGAGTTGCCCATCAGCTTTGGTTCCAACAAATTACCGCTGGCGACCTGGATCGAACACGTCACCACAATCGCACTGACCATCCAAGCCAAACTGCCATCGGGATGCAACAGGATGAACGGCAACGGCAAAATGCTGGCGAGGATCGGACCAATGTTGGGAATGTAATTCAGCAGGAATGCCAGCAACCCAAACGTCAGTGCCATCGGCACACCAAACAACCAAAGTGCCATTCCAAACACGATGCCCGTCGCGAGCGAAATCATTGTTTTGACGAACAAGTAAGATCGAACCTGTCGGTCGACTTGATACGCCAACGTATTCTCTCCGTAGCCACTCAAGTTGCCCAGCAGCAAAAAGAAGACGTAGATCAAAATCACGATGCTGGTCGACCCCAACTGGAACAACTCGCTTGATAGCGTCGCGACCCCGTTTCGAATGAATTCCTCGAGCTGGTTCCGCAAATCCGCCGCAGCATTGGCGAGCAATGCATCGGGTTCGGACTTCGCCGCTGGAGCGACCACTGTTTCAGGAGCTTCGACCAAATCCGCAACCGCAGCTTCTGATCTTTCTCTTGCTTCACTGGCTTCAAAACGCTCCGCAACGTTTTCCTGCAGCCAATCTTCTGCATTGGAAACAATCTCGGACACTCGCATCCGGTACAGCTTGCCTTCCTCGGACATTTGAGCCATCGACAACCAAATGCTCGTTCCGACCAAGAACGTGCCGCCGATCGCCAACACAAACGTGACCCCCGCGGCGACGATGCGGTTCACACTCAAACGCGCTTGCAAGAAATCCAGAATCGGCGTGATCCCGCTGACAATGAACAACGCCACCACGAAAGGAATCAACACCGACCGCAACCAATACACCGCCGCCGTCAGCGCGATCGCGGTGAGAATCAGCAAACAGGCATCCTGCACGGAATTACTTCGTGAAGGCCGGTTCGTCATGGCAGACTTCGCAATGATTGCACTCGAACGATGAATTCAGAAAGGATTGAAGTCAAAGCAACAGTTTCAACATTTCAAACAATCGTGAAAGGGTGCGAGCCCTCCAATGACACCAAAGCGGTTTGCACCACTCTGTCATGACAAGCAGATTCGAAACGCCTGGAAAACGTTCGAACTATTGCTGCAACTGATGCCGCATCAACCACGCGTAGACTTCGGGGTTCGCGTAGGTGGCGGTCCAGCTGTCATGTCCGGCTTCGGGATAGATCGTCAGCTTCACGTCCCCGCCTGCACGCTGAATCGCAGCGACCATTTCTTCGCTCTCGCGGGTTTCGACGACCGTGTCTTTGCCGCCATGAAATGCCCAGATCGGAAGCTTCGCGAGCTCGTCTGCCCACTCCGTCTTGCCACCACCGCAAACCGGGACCGCCGCTGCAAATCGTTCGGGGTGAGTTGCCGCCAATCGCCACGTTCCAAATCCGCCCATGCTCAATCCAGAAACGTACACGCGACTGGTGTCGATGGTGAGATGCTCCTCGACATGATCCAACAGTGCCATTAACTCGTCCACTTTCCAAGACGCGACAACCAGTTCTCGCTCTTTCCCAGGATGTGGGCTCTGAGGTGAGACAATCACAAAGGGAAACTCTTTTCCTTCTTTCGCGACTCGTTTGGGTGGACCATGCACTGCGATCTGTTTGAAGTTGCCATCACCGCTTTCGCCAAGTCCATGCAAGAACAACAGCATCGGTGCACCCTGGCCCGCCACATAGTCGCTTGGCGTGTAGAGCAGATACGGAAGCTTCTCCGGTCGACCTTCCGCGGGTTGCGGAATGGAGAAGAAGTTCTCTGTTTGTTCGCCCGGTTTGATCTGCATTTCCGTCGACGCTCCAGTTGCCGTGGACTCTTCCGCCAACAATGCCTGGGCCTCGAAACCATTCAGCCCCATCGTTGCCGCAGCCAACATCACACCAACCAAGAAATCACGTTTTATCATTTGCCTATCCAAAGGAGCAATCAAAATTCAACCCAAGAAAACGTTCGTCATTCTGTTCTTCCCGGCGGAGTGGCGAAAGCCACCCGGTGCGTCATCGGAGGGCTCGCGCCCAGCCGCTATCATTTGAAATGCCGAAGTTGTTCCCTAACGCAGCATAGTCCACCAACAAACGGTGTTTGCGGCCTGTTGGTCCGTCTGGTGAAACATCGCTGCCGCGCGCATTGTATCATCGACCCGAAATAGGTAGGCCGGATCAAGCCACCCCGGCGATGAGCTTCAACGAACCACTCATCAAACCGACGTCCTCCGAACATCGTTCCAATTTGCGGAACGAATTGAGACTTTTTCTCACGCCGTCCGTTCTCACTCGCACTCAACAAAGATTCGCGATGATGTATCGCTCGCTACTAACCTCGGTGATCTGCATGCTGCTGACTCTTCCGCACGTTTCTGCGGATGAACCCAGCCAGCCCTCCAAACCAAACGTTCTGTTCATTGCAATGGACGATCTGAATGATTGGATTGGCTGCTTGGGTGGGCACCCGCATACCGTCACGCCCAATTTGGATCGGCTGGCTGCCAGCGGAGTGCTGTTCACCAACGCTCATTGCCCCGCACCCGCATGCAATCCCTGCCGATCAGCGGTCTTCACCGGACGAGCCCCCAACCAATCAGGGCTGTATGACAATCGCCAACAAATGCGAGAGATCATGCCCGATGACGTGATCATGCCGCAGTACTTTCGCAACCATGGCTACCGTGCGTCCGGTTCTGGCAAGTTGCTGCACTACTTCATCGATGCGGCGTCCTGGGATGAGTACTTCCCGAAAGCCGAATCAGAAAACCCGTTTCCACAAACGTTCTACCCATCGCAGCGACCAGTCAATCTCAAACGGGGCGGACCATGGCAATACGTCGAAACCGACTGGGCCGCTCTCGACGTGACCGACGAAGAGTTCGGCGGCGACTGGGCAGTCAGCCAGTGGATTGGCGACAAACTTCTCGCCGAACATGACCAACCGTTCTTCCTTGGTTGTGGAATCTACCGACCGCACGAACCCTGGTTTGTTCCCAAGAAGTACTTCGAGCCATTTCCGCTCGAGAGTATCCAGCTTCCGCCGGGATACCTTGAGAATGATTTGGACGACGTGCCCGCCGCCGGTCAACGAGCCGCTCGCAATCGCTACTTCGCTCACATCCAAGAACAAGACCAATGGAAGCAAGGCATCCAAGGCTACCTCGCGTCGATTCACTTTGCCGATGCAATGCTGGGCCGTGTCCTGGACGCCTTGGAATCCGGCCCCAACGCGGACAACACGATCGTGGTCCTCTGGTCGGACCACGGGTGGCAACTGGGCGAAAAGGAACACTGGCAAAAGTACACCCCATGGCGAGCGGTGACCCGTGTGCCCTTGATGGTTCGCGTGCCCAAATCGCTCAGTCCAACGCTACCCGAGGGCACACCCTCCGGCGTTGTCTGCGATGCCCCCGTGAACACTCTCAGTCTGTTCCCGACGCTCCTCGATTTGTGTGAACTGCCTTCGCGGCCGCAAAACGACGGACCAAGTCTACTGCCGTTGCTTCACGATCCAGACTCAAACGATTGGACGCGTGATTCCGTCACGTATCTCTCCCAACCCGAAGCTTACGCGATCAGCGGACAGACTCATCGTTACGTTCATTACCCCGACGGCAGCGAAGAACTGTACGACATCCAATCCGATCCCTACGAATGGGAGAACCTTGCGAACAAGCCCACTGCCCTCTCACAACTCTCCCACTTTCGATCCATCGCACCCACCAAGTTTGCAAAACGAATTGAGCCATCGGTGAAGTCGCTGGCGAAACTTTCGTTTCACCCGATCAGCGAAGGAACCGCTCCGCCGTCCAAACCCGCCGGAAACAAATTCCCGGTGCACTTCCTCAACCAGCAACGCAAACCCGTCGAACTCTGCTGGATGGATGAAGAAGCGAATCTCAAACCCTACGGCACCATCCAGCCAAACCAAACGCAGACCCAATCCACTCGCCCCGGCGCGGTGTGGATGGTTCGAGAACCAGACACCGGCAAACCTCTGGGCTACTTTCGCGTCGGTGACCGCACCGCTCAAGCCGTCATTCCCGCCACCAAACCCAACGTCGTCATCATCCTCACCGACGACCAGGGCTGGGCCGACCTGAGTTGCCAGGACGTCGTCGACGACATCCAAACGCCGCACATCGATGCCCTGGCCGCTCGCGGGGTTCGCTGCACCAATGCCTATGTGACCTCGCCACAATGCAGCCCATCACGCGCTGGGCTGATCACCGGGCGTTACCAACAACGTCTCGGCATCGACACGATCCCAGACATGCCGTTGCCAACCGAAGCCGTGACCATTGCCGAGCACTTGCAACCACTTGGTTACCGCACCGGAATGATCGGCAAATGGCACTTGGAACCCAACGTCACCTGCGCCGACTGGATCCGCCGCGAACTACCGGCGATGGCGAACAAACCACGACGACAAGTCCGAATCCCATGGCCAAAGATCCAACCGTATTCTCCCGCTCAACAAGGTTTCGACGAATACTACTGGGGAGCGATGACGAACTATCGCACCAACTTTGACCTCGCCTCGGGTGATCTGATTCCAAAGATGAAGCAACTTCGCGACGAACGATTTCGCATCGATGTGCAAACCGATGCTGCGGTCAATTTCATCGACCGCAATCATGACCAACCGTTTTACTTGCAGTTGAACTACTACGGTCCCCACACGCCGCTCGAGGCCACCGACGAATACCTCGATCGTTTCCCGCAGACCATGCCCAAGCGGCGACGTTACGCTCTCGCGATGATTGCCGCCATCGACGATGGCGTCGGCAGCATCGTCGACCAATTGAAGACGCATGGTTTGCTGGACAACACCTTGGTGGTCATGACCAGCGATAACGGCGCACCTCTCAAAATGACCAAGGTCGACGCCCCGATCGATGGCGAAGCCGGCGGTTGGGACGGATCCCTCAATGACCCTTGGGTCGGCGAAAAAGGGATGCTTTCCGAAGGCGGCATTCGCGTCCCAATGATCTGGAGTCTGCCCAGCCAACTGCCCAGCGCGATCACCTACAACTGGCCCATCAGCACCCTCGACATCGCCCCCAGCGTCTTGCAGCTCGCCGGTGGAAAACTCGATCCGAAAAGCGCCCCCTTCGATGGCATCAACCTGATCCCGCGATTGAACGACATCCAAATCCCCTCCACACGCACGTTGTACTTTCGCTTCTGGGACCAAGCCGCGGTCCGGCAAGGCAAATGGAAGTACATCTTCGTTGGCGACGGCCGACGTTACCTCTTCGACTTGGAAAGTGACCAACACGAGCATCGCAACCTGATCGAAAGCTACCCAGAACTTGGGAACAAATTGCACGACTCCTTGCGAACCTGGACCTTGGAATTGGATCCGCCCGGTTTGCCCCAAGGCAAGAAAATGCGAGAGCGAGACTGGTACGACTTCTACTTTGACGATCACCCCAGCTCGAAGTCCAAGTGAACGTCACGCCATCCACCGCGACTCAAACACCCGGCGTGACAAAGTCATGCCACTGAACTCCATCGGGTAGCGTGGCCGAATTCGCGAATTCCAAATGCAAGATTCGGCGGTGACGACGCGTGCCCGGCTGGGATGACCCGCTGCTGTGACTGATCAACGGACGCATCGCCAACACGTCACCACCCGCGGCATAGACGGGAACCGCCGAGTCCACACCGTCCCCTTCACAATCGCTCGAGTGATGCGAACCGGGGATGACCTGCAATGGCCCGTTCTCTGTGGTGACTTCGTCCAGGTGAATGCGAAGCGTCAGCATTTGCCGCAAGACATCGTCGCTTGCAATCAAGTGCGGCACGCCAGCCTTCCTCGTCGGCCGAGAAAAACATGCCGACTCCACCGAGTTGTCACGCACGGCGATGGAAGTGTCCTTGTGCCATGGCAGCGCCCACGTTCGATCCGGCGGCTTGTCAAAGAACAACGCTCGCACCAATCCCTGACCGTCGCCCAACTCAGCTCGCAAGAAAGACAGCAACGGATCCGACTGCCAAACGGTGGTCACCTCCGGGATGCTCGCGATTAAATTGCGAGCGGCGTAGACATGCCCGCGACTCGACCGAGCCCGCACGGACTCGGATTCCGCGACCAAAGTTTGCGTGCACACCTGCAACAGATGCTCCACCACGGAAGACACCACCGCCCCACGAAGCAAACAGAATCCATCTCGATCCAACGCGTCGTTCGCCATTCCATTTCCCGCCATCAAACCCCCTCGTCAAACAAGACGCCATCGGATCATTGGTAATCCAACTGCACCGACGCGGTTGTGTCAGCATCGCTGATCGCCCGCACCCAGCACGCTGAAAAGCCCTTCGGAAACTTGTACCGGACCGGCGATCCACTCGGAACCACCAGGCGTTTGGCGGCAACCCAGCGCCCTTCTCCATCGAGGTCGACTTCCAAGGTGAAACCAACCGGTTGCGAATGCTCGTGCGACAACGTCACTGACTTTTGGTCATAACCTCGCATCAAGTAGGCGTCCGAAGGTATCCCAGCCTGAACGGGCGAGTCCTTCCACGGTCCGCCGTGCCCCACTGGCTTCCCGAACTTCCACAAATCATCCACGCCGCCGAACCACAGCCCCATCCCGGACTCCGCATCACGAAAGACATGCCCGTCCTTTTTCGCGTCGGCTTTCACACCCGCCAAAACCAACAAACCGTTCCAAGAACAAAAATCGGTGATCTGTTTGCGATGGCTGGCGATCGGACGAATCAAATTCCAAGCCGGCGGGGCACCGTTGATCACCAACGGAACTTCATAAAACGTCCCATGAATATTCGCGATCGTGCGTTCTGATTCGACTTCTCGTAACGCTCGAGGCCAACCCGACTCAAAGGCCTTGTCATAGATCGCATCACCCTTGGGCAGTCGATAACGTCTTCCTTGATACCGAACAATGACGGAGGCTTCATCCACCGTGAACTCCGGTTCCACTTGCAGCTTCTCCGCCAATTCCGAATCAAATTCATCCGACACAAACTGGAAGTCGCTCTTTGTGAATTCAAATGCCTTTCCATCATCAGTCAGCAGCCGCAAGTCACGACTGCGTTTAGCCGGGTAGACCAATGCATTGGTGGCTTGTGAATCATCCACGTTCGCCAAGCCAGCGAACAGTTCCTCATGACGCTGCTGATTTGGATAAGCGGATGTCTGATGCAAGAACGCCGTCGCCATGCAATCGCGATCCGTTTTGAACCGTACCCAAACGGCGTCCATCTCTTCGGGAAGCATCTCGACAACCGAGTTCTCACCGGCCACCGAAAACTGACGAAAGTCAATCCACTCGTTCGTTCCATTGGGATCAATTTGCATCGTGACCTGAACGGAATCATCCTCAGGCACCGCGATATTTTTGGATTGCTGCGAAGCCTGCGATTTGTTCAACGTCGCTCCCTCACCACGAATCATCTTCACGGCTGCGTTACCATCAACGAACGCGGTGTGTGGCATCCCAAATGATCCAGGCGTGTGCTCGGTTTCATTGGCGGGAATCGAGATTTCCCCTGCCGGGAAGGAACGCTTGTAAACCCGATCGTGGTGTCCATTGCCCCAGCGAACTTCCATTTTCGTTAGCTGCCAGTCCGACGACATGGGCGGGTCGCCTCGATGATCCACGGCCAAGTAAACCGTGACAGGCTGATCGACTTGGAAGGCATAGCCGTGTGCCGGTCGAGTCCAGTTGCCACGTCGTACCGTAACGGTCGGAAGCGCACTCAACTCCTCCGGCATCGATGTGATTTCTTGTTGGTCAGTCGCTCGCAACGTGACCACTGGCTTCGATTTCAATTGGCCAACGGCCAAGTACAAGGTTCGCGATTGGAAACCATCGACGAGAAACGGATCAGACCACTCGTTGGCCTTCACTTCATCATCAATCCAGGGTCCACCATAAGCTGACGCAGGCCCCCAAGTCTTCAAATCTTGGTAGTCACCAAACCACAGATTGCTCTGCGGTTGGCCCGCCAAAGGATTGCCTTGGATGCTGGTCTCATCCGTTGCCATAACCAATTGACCGTTCCAGGCACAGAAGTCCGGAACGTAGCGGAGGTGACTGCCAATCGGCCGAATTCCCTTGGACTGCTTCACCGAAAACGTCTTGGGAAAATCAAAGAACATCCCATGCATGTCCATCATCCAGCGTCCGTCCGTGATCTCACGGATTCGCGGCCATTCGGTGTACCAACCATGACTGGCGTCGTTGCAATAAGCTGCCTTGGGGAGCAAATACGTGTGCCACTTGCCGTCTTCCAACACCTTCAGCCGAACGGTTCGCCGATCCCATCCCATCGTCCAAATCGGATCGTCCCCGTCGCTGCCACCGGTGATCCCATTGGGCCCAGTGACTTCCGTGTACTGCCGACGCTCGACGATCTTCCAAGTCTCACCATCCCACTCCGCCAGCACGCCGCGTTCTTCCTCCGTCTTGGCTTCGCCACCCACCAAGACATCCTTGTAACTTCCCACATGCAATTCCCCGTTGTTGGAAATCACCAAACGTCCTTGCGAAGTGTAGCCACCCTTCCCGTGCCAACCCGGAACGGGCTTCTTGAACAATCGATTGACCTCCAAGGAATGCACGTTGGCTTCCCAAATCGCGCCTTCCATGTCGATGTAGTGCACCATGTTCTCGGGGTCTTTCAGATGCCGCGTGATCGCCGTCACTCGCATCGGCATTTCAGTGGGCGAGATCGTTCGCACGTTGCCTTTGGCATCGATCAGATGATGGCCAATCAGCAACTGCTGTGACTCTTCATGGATCATCCGTCCCGCAGGTGTCCCGCCAACGCTTTCGGGATGCACATTCAAAGGCTTCGTCAAATCGGGATCAATGGAGAACAACTTGTGTTCGCTGCCGCGTGGCATGTGTGGTGCATAGTTGACCATCCAAAGCTTGCCAGCCCACGGCACGATCGCCCCGATCCCACACTCATTGTGGCCCGTTTTCAAATGAGCCCCGTCCTGACTGTAAATGCCATACGTCGTCAGGTGCGGGTAAACCCCGCTGATGAACAGATCCGTCCGAATCGGTTTGGGTGCTTCGACAGCAACGGACTCACCGTCCTGCTGATTCGACGGTTTGGAAACAAGCGTTTCGTTCCATCGATTTGCGGACGCTTCCATGTTCGACCGCTGACGTTTCAACTGAGTTCGCAAGCCCTCCAAAACGTCGCCGTACTTTGGAGCCGAAACCAGATTGAACTGTTCGATGGGATCCTTTTGCAGATCGTAAAGCTCCTCCCAAACCTTCCCTTCTTTTGTTTCGGTGCGAATCAACTTTCGTGTTTGATCGCGAACCGCCCAATGAGGTTGGCTTCCCAATTGAGGCGTGGGGGCTTCGTACAGAAAACTGGTTCGCCAATCGGTGACAGTCTCTCCGCGAGCGATCGGCAACAGGCTGCGTCCTTGTTGCTCGTCACCGGATGCCACACCTGCGATATCCAGAATGGTGGCTGCCACGTCAACGTTCAGCACAATTTCCCGAGCGACCTGCTGCTTGACTCCCGGCCCAGAAATTGCCATCGGAATTCGCATCGATTCCTCGTACGCCAGCACCTTGCTCGTCATGCCATGTTCCCCGAGGAACCAGCCATTGTCGCCCATCAAAATGACCCACGTGTTTTCGCGAATCTCTAGTCGCTCAAGCTCGTCGAACACTCGACCAACCGCCCGGTCCATCTGTTCCACACTGGCGTAATAATCTCGCGTGTGCGATCGGATTTTGTTCGGGTCCTGGTAACCGTACTTCTTTGCTTGAATGCGATTTCGCGAAGTCTTCAGGTAGTCTGGCTTGCCCTTGAGATCATCTTCCCACGTGGTCGGCAAAGGCATCTTCTCAGTTTCATACTTCGCCAGAATTGTTTCTTCGGCCGGCCAAGTGTGCCGATGATCCATGTGCGGGACCTGAGTGTTCATCCACATCACAAACGGCTTCTGTTGTTGCTTCGCTTGACGAATGAACCGGATCGACTCATCCGCCGTTACATCATCGACAAACCCTGGCATCTTCATGGACTCACCATCGACCTTGAACTGACGGTCGTACCAAGTCCCGTTCGAATGACACACCGATGCGAACTGGAAACCAGCTTCTTCCGGCGTGGTCTTGAGATGCCACTTCCCCGTGACTGCTGTCAAATAGCCTGAGTCACGCAACTTGGATGCAAACGTCGATGTCGGGGATCGAAGGCTCACGTTGTCAATCGAGGTGACTCCATTGATGCTTCCGTACTGACCTGTCAAACAAGCGGCACGACTGGGTGAACAAATCGCCAGCACAGCAAACGCATTCTCGAATCGCGTGCCCTGCTCACAAATCCGCTCCAAATTCGGCGCGTTGATCAAACCGTCTTTCGTGGCCGACAAACAGTCCGCTCGATGATCATCGGTCAGCACAAATAGAATGTTCGGACGAGCCGACGAGCGTAACTCCCCCGCGTCAAACTCGGAGTGAACCGTTGTGGGAATCGAGCAAACGGACAGCAGAAACAGGCAGACAAAAACCAGACGCGAACGAGGGTGCATAATTGTGCCGGGGATCGTTGAGCGGGAATCAGGGACTGCAATCAAATAGCCTGGATCGCTCCAATTGGACACCTTCTCGCAAAAGAACGCAAAAAAAGCATTTTCACGTCCAAAGTCCAGGCCAGACGGCTATTTCCCTCCGACGCCATCCCGATACTCGCCCGCACGTCGAATTCACGGAACCCAACGCATGACCGACTCCGACGCTTCGATCACCGGCCCCGTTGATCGCACCGAAGAATTCGTTCGCCTGCTTGGCCACACCCGTCGGCATCGTTTTGCTTACCTGATGAGCTTGATGAATGACCGAAATGACGTCGAAGAAGTCCTGCAAGAAACCGATTTGGTACTATGGCGAAAGTTTGATAACTTCGAACTGGGAACCAACTTCACGGCTTGGTCGTGCCGCGTTGCATTCAATCAGATGAGAGCGTGGCGGCAGAAACAGCACCGAAGTCGATTGCAGTTTTCAAACGAATTTCTCGATGCCGTCGCAACCCAACTGGACACACAAACAGAACGATACGACCAGCGTTTGGAAACACTGCGTGCCTGCGTCCGTTCCTTGCCCGATCGTCACCAGCAACTGATTCAGCAGCGGTACACCGACGGCGACAAAATCGAATCGATCGCCGCTCGAACCGATCGATCCCTCGACGCGATCTATCGCATGCTCAGCCGCATTCATGATTCACTGCGAGATTGCGTGTCTCGCAAAATGGAGGCTGGCCTGACGTCATGAACGACTCCAACCAAAAACGATTCCTGGAATTGCGAGACGCGGCTCTCGACGGTCGCGCCACCCAAGAGGAAATTCGCGAACTCGAATCCATCGCGATGGCGTCCCCCGAACGACTCCGCGAATTTGCTGAGGCGGCTGCGATCCATGGCGAACTGTGTTTGCTGGGCATCGAGGCTCGCGAACAACAACCGACCGCGAATCCAGTAACTCGCGAAACAAAGGGTTCCCGAACCTGGCGAGGCATCACCTGGGCGATGGCCTTGGCCGCTTCCGTTCTGGTGGCGACCGCCCTTTGGAATCACAACGCCAACCCAGCGGATTCCAACGAAACCTTTGCGGTGCTGGAAACAACTGTCGAATGTCTGTGGCAGACGTCGACCGTGCCGCTCGCGGAAGGACAACGACTCGGCGTCGGACACTTGCGATTGGCCAGCGGGTTTGCGTCGCTGCGTTTTGACAACGAAACCCAATTGGACCTGGAAGGCCCCGCCGACCTGCAAATCCTCGATCCAATGCACTGCCGTCTCGCCAGTGGAACCGCAGTCGTCACCGTCCGCGATGGCTTGCGAGGATTCGTGGTCGACACTCCGACTGGCCGCCTGACCGATCAAGGAACCAGCTTCGGCGTGTCGGTCAAATCCGATGGAGCCTCCGTGGTCGAGGTTTTCGATGGACGCGTCGATCTCGAAGTTCGGGAAACAGGCGAAACGCGAAGCCTGACCCAACAAACATCGGCGTGGTTGTTGTCCCAGCAAATCTTGTCACCCAATGAATACCGTCTGCCTTCAACAAACGACGCTCGCCGGCTGACACAAATCTTCACCTCTCAAGGCGACGGCGGGGACGTCTGGATTCAACGCGACCCTGAAAACCGAAAGGGCCCCGAAGATCTGTTGCTCGTCAAAAAGTCCGATGAACTGATTGAGTTCGATCGCCAGATCCGCCTGCGGTTTGACTTCCGCGGCCTGGCTGACCAGCCGATCGAGCGAGCCGCTTTGCAGCTAACCGCGGTTCCTTCGGGAATCGGATTCGCATCGCGAACTCCCGACTCAACGTTCTCGGTCTACGGACGCTCCCTCCCGAACGAAGCACCACCGCTTTCACCCAACACCGTTCCTTGGTTGGATCTGGAAACCGAAACCAGTGACTGGTCTTTGGTGGATCGTTTTGTGATCCCCAAAGGCAGCCAATCGGAATCCCACACCATCGAGTCCGCGTCGCTCAACGATCTTGTGAACCAACACCGCAGCGACATCATTGAACTCGTGATCGTCCGCGACACACCGGAGACAATGGGCGGGGGATTGGTTCACGCCTTCGCCAGTTCGCGACATGAATCCATCCCCGGCCCCACCCTGCGAGTCTGGCAGTAAGAGCCTCGTCGCGAAATGTTAGTGCACGTGCTGTCCCAGGAAACGCCGCATGTGATTCGCGATCACGTCACCGTCTTCTTCCAGTGCGAAGTGACCGGTATCAAGCAAGTGCAGCTCCGCATTCTTCAGATCGCGTTGATAGGGGTATGCACCTTCGGCAGGAAAGATCGCGTCGTTCTTCCCCCATACGATCAACGTCGGCGGTTGATGCTTGCGCAGGTAAGCTTGCCACTGAGGATACAACGGTGGATTGCTGCCATAGCTGTGGAACATTTCCAGTTGTATCTCATCGTTCCCAGGACGATCGAGCAATGGTTGAACATGTCCCCAGTTGTCAGGGCTGATCGTCGCGACGTTGCGGACGCCATTGGTGAATTGCCACTTGGTCGCATCAAGCGTCAACATCGAACGAAGTGCCTCCCGATTCTCTGATGATCGTTCTTTCCACAACGCTTTCACGGGAATCCAAAACGGGTTGTCGATGCCTTCTTCATAGGCGTTTCCATTCTGAACGATCAGCGTTTGAACTCGTTCTGGATGTGCCGTCGCTAGTCGGAATCCGACCGGGGCACCGTAGTCCATCACGTACAACGAGTATCGCTCCAGCTTCAGTCGTTCGGTGAAAACTTGAATCACGCGAGCCACGTTGTCGAACGTGTACTCAAACTCGTCGACCGACGGAGCCGAACTGTATCCGAACCCGGGATAGTCCGGTGCGACCACGTGATAACGATCCGCCAAAGCTGGAATCAAGTTTCGAAACATGTGGGACGAGGTCGGAAACCCATGCAACAGCAACACGGTGGGGGCATCTTTCGGCCCCGCTTCTCGGTAAAAGATCTCCAAATCGTCGATCTGCATCGTGCGATGCATGACCTGTGAATCCGCCGCAACGTGCGAGTGGTCTTCTGCGGTTGCGGTCGTAGCGATGGGACCGGAAGAAGCCACGACGATGGCTGTTCCGATGACCGCGTGGGTGAGTGATTGAATTTTCATGATTCGATATGTCGAGTTGATTGGATGAGTGGTCGGATGGATGTTCAATCGTCTGTTCGTTCGCCAAATGCCCTCGCGGAAACGGTGTTCACGCGAGGGCAAGTGATTGGCGGCTTCACTTCACGAGTTCTTCCAACCCCGGATCGTCCGATGGTCGGACGCCCAAGGGCCAATGAAACTTTCGCTCAGAGACATCGATCGCATGGTCGTTGATGCTGGCTTCACGACGCCGCATCAAACCATCGGGATCAAATTCCCAGTTCTCATTTCCATAGGCACGAAACCAACTTCCGGCTTCGGTTTGGTACTCGTACTGGAATCGAACGGCGATTCGATTTTCAGAGAACGCCCACAATTGCTTTGCGAGTCGATACTCCTTTTCCAACGTCCACTTTCCAGACAAAAAGTGAACGATTTGATCGCGTCCCCGCAGGAACACATCCCGGTTCCGCCATTCGCTGTCGATGGAATACGCCAGCGAAACTCGCTGCGGATCCCGCGAGTTCCATGCGTCTTCCGCCGCACGCACTTTTTGCATAGCGGACTCACGCGTGAAGGGCGGCCGGATGTCAGCTGGGCTTGCCATGTTGGTTCTCCATTGTTTCTAGCGCACCGCTTGGTTATTTCGCTTCGCGTTAAGCGACGCTGCAAGCTTCACTGTGGCAACCGCACGACTCCGTTGCCGAATCATCCGACAACTTTTCAGCCGCCGGAAAATCAACTTCGGTTTGAGCGACATGGTTGAGGTAGTTGGTCAAGATGTTGAGGGAAACGTTGGCAACCGTTTCAGCGATCTCCGCATCCGTCACCCCCGCTTCGCGAGCGGTCGTGACATCGGTGTCGGACACCAACCCGCGTTTCGCGACAACTTGATTTGCAAACGCCAGAATGGCTCCGGCCTTGGCGTCATCCGCTTTGCCACGACGAGCGTCGAGAATCTCAGACGCGGTCAGGCCCGACATCTTGCCGAGCGCGGTGTGAGCGCTGAGGCAGTAGTCACATGAGTTTGCTTGGCCAACCGCCAAGGCAATTCGCTCGCGTTCTTTGGCGGTCAGTTCACCGCCCGCGAGAGCTCCACTGAACTTCAAATACGCATCCAAGACAGCGGCTGAATTGGCCATCACACGCATCAGGTTCGGCGTCATCCCAAGCTTGGATTGGACGGCGTCGAGCAACTCTTTGGCTTTGCCGGTCGCGTCAGCGGGATTCACAGTTTCGATTCGGGACATGGTTGGACTCCATTAGGATCCGAGTGGTTTGGAAAGCACCGACAACAATCGTCGGTTTCGAATCTCCCTTAGGCACGAACCGTGCCAAACAATCCAAACAAAACCTAAGTCACTAACATAGAACAACTTACAAACCACACGCCAAGCAAAACCGCGTCACGAAATCTCGTGGATCCACGAATTTCCGTTGCGAAACCACGAGTTTTCGTGCATTCTGGGCTCCATGATTGAGCAACGAATTCCGCTGATCCGCGACCACAAAGAACTGTTGTTGGCGATGCCTCAACAGCGAAGCGTCGCCGACGTTTTACGATTGGTCGTCGATCACCTTGCCAGCTCACACGCGGTGGCCTTGGCTCGCATTTGGTTGATCCATCCGGGCGAAGGTTGTCCCACGTGCCCGATGCAATCGGAGTGCCCCGACCAAACCGAATGCCTTCACTTGGTGGCCAGTGCGGGAACGTCGGTCGTGGATCCCAACACGGACCTCAGCCGCATCGATGGTTCCTTTCGTCGGTTCCCACTGGGCGTGCGGAAAGTCGGACGCATCGCCGCTACCGGGACTCCGCTGGAAGTTCCCAATATCGATGGCGATCCCGATTGGTTGGTGCATCGCGATTGGGCCCTGCAAGAAAGCATCCTTGGTTTTGGAGGCCAACCGCTGGTTCACCGCGGCAAGGTGCTGGGTGTACTCAGCGTCTTCGCTCGCACCACGATCGGTGATGCCTGCTTTGATTGGTTGCGAATGATTGCGGATCACGTTGCCTCGGCCATCGCCAACGCGCGGGCCTGGGAAGAAATCGAAACCCTTCGCGGACGCTTGGAACTTGAAAACGATTACTTGCAAGAGGAGCTTCGTGGGGAAGCATTCGGTGAGATGATCGGGCAGAGCGATGCGTTGCAAACCGTCGCGCAACAAATTCGTTTGGTCGCACCCACCGACTCGACCGTGTTGGTGATGGGCGAAAGTGGCACCGGCAAGGAACTGGTCGCGCGTGAGATCCATGCTCGCTCCTCGCGTCGCGAACACCCGCTGATCAAAGTCAACTGCGCAGCCATCCCGCGTGAGCTGTACGAAAGCGAGTTCTTTGGACACACCAAGGGCAGCTTCACCGGTGCGTTGCGAGATCGCATCGGTCGTTTTGAACTGGCCGATGGTGGCACCTTGTTTCTCGATGAGATTGGTGAGATCCCCCTGGATCTGCAAAGCAAACTGCTGCGGGTTCTGCAGGAAGGCGAGTTGGAACGCGTCGGCGAAGAACGGACTCGCGAAGTGGACGTTCGAATCATCGCCGCCACCAATCGAGATCTAAAGGCTGAAGCGGAAGCCGGCAAATTCAGACTGGATCTTTACTATCGACTCAGTGTGTTTCCAATCGATTTGCCACCGCTCCGCAATCGAAAAGACGATCTCCCTCTGCTGGCCGATCATCTCCTCACGATTCTTTCCCGACGACTTGGCAAGCCGACACCGAGACTCACACGAGCCAACGCCAATGAACTTCAGCGTTATGACTGGCCCGGCAACATTCGCGAATTGCAACACGTGCTCGAACGTGCATTGATCACGTCCCCGCCCGGAAAACTCAAACTGAATCTCGCGTCGCAACCCGACATCGAATCAAAAAAGACTGCTCTTGTTCAGTCGAATGAAACAGACGAGATCATGACCGCCGTCGAGCTCCGCTTGTTCGAAGCCAACAACATCCGCAAAGCACTGCAAGCGTGTGGCGGCAAAGTCTATGGCGACACGGGTGCCGCCGCTCTTCTCGGCATGAAGCCAACCACCCTTGCATCACGAATCAAATCGCTCGGCATCGCATCTTCGTGAAATGCATGGACCGTTCTCGTGTTCGGGCGATTGCGGGCTGTCGCTCGATTTCGCTAACAATGCATCACGCAACCGCCATCCACGTTGATGGTTTGGCCGGTCACTTCTTTGGCTCGTTCTGACGAGAGGAACACGATCATCGCGGCAACGTCTTCGCTGGTTTGCCAACGGGCGAGCGGAATCACGTTCTTGATCTTTTGATCCGTCCAGTCTTCGTAGGAAAGTCGATCTTGTGGTGGGGCGCCGTCATACCAAGCCTGCCAAACCGAACGGTTCAGAGCCGTCTTCACCATCCCGGGGCAAACCGTGTTCACCCGAACATTGTGCGGTGCCAAGTCTTTGGCCATGCACTGAGCAAAGTTGATGTTGGCTGCTTTGCTGGCACTGTAGGGCGGATCGGTCTGCGATCCCATCTGTCCCGCGATGGAGGCCAGAAACACAAACGTGCCCGATCGTTGAGCAACCATGGGAGGAGCCAAAGCCGCAGCAACATTTGCCATTCCGATGACGTTGACCTCCAGAGTTCGTTTCCATTCACTCGGGGCGACGCGGGTGAACGGGAAGCCAAACTTCCCCGACCCGATCGCAGCGCAGTGCACCACATGATCCAGACGCCCGTGCTGGTCGAGGCAGCATCCGACCGCCTGTTCAACTTGTTGTTCATCGACGATATCGACAACCTGCGTGCCGACGTTCACGCCATGCTCTCGCAATTCGCCGGCTGCTTCTTCGACATTGGGCGAGACATCCCAAAGCTGAATCGAACAACCTTCTTCCGCAAACAGCCTCGCGGTCGCCAACCCAATCCCGCTGGCGCCACCCGTGACCAAAGCGGTGTTGCCGCTCAATTTCAAATCCATCTCTGTTGTCCTGGGAATGATCGGAAGAAGAGTACGGTGTTCAGGAAAGCGGAAGGATTCGTTGCCTCATCCACTACGGTTGCAACCGAAAGTAGCCGAGCTACAAACATCGCCCGCATTCAACCTGAGTTCATGCCGTGACAAAACTCATGGAGATGCATTCAGGGAAAACGTCGGTCACGACGCTTCCACAGCTTTGCGATTTTCGCGTTCCTGCAGCAGTTGCAATGCGTGAGCTTCGCCCCACTTCTTCAGCGTCAGCAACACGGGCGTGAGCGACTCACCCTCTTCCGTCAATTCGTATTCGACTCGCGGTGGCACCTCGGCGTAGACGATCCGATTGACCAACCCGCTGTCCTCCAATTCGCGAAGTTGCTTGGTCAGCATTCTCTGCGTGACACAGCCGACCTTCCGTTTGAGAACGCTGAATCGGAGGCGTCCGTCGACCATCAAATAGTAAAGCACGATGCCCTTCCATTTGCCTCCAATCAGTTCCAGCGTTGCCTCGACGGGACAAGCTGGCAATTCGTAGCTCGAATGCCGGGCTTTTCCATTGGTATCCATTATGTGCCTATGTGCCTTAAAAGTGCGTTCTTGCCGATTTGGCATCTACTCCTATTATCACACCGTACTAACAAACAAACAGTCACGCGACCGCGAAAACAACGAAATCGTGCGATTGCGTCCGAGCCACTCTCGATTCAAAGGAAACCAATCATGAAAGCCATGCTGATCAAGAACTACGGTGAAAACGCAGCCTTCGAGGCATCCGAAGTCGATCAACCCAAAGTCAAACCGGGGCACGTCCTGGTCAAGATTGCCGCTTCGAGCGTGAACACGGTCGACACGATGATTCGCAAAATGGGAAAGGACCTTCCTTTGTCGCCACCCGCCCCAGCCATTCTTGGAATGGACTTTGCCGGAACCGTCGAAGCTGTCGGCGAAGGTGTGCAGAACTATTCCGTCGGCGACGAAGTCTATGGCTGCGCCGGCGGGCTGGCAGATCTGCCGGGCACCTTGGCAGATTACATCGTGGCCGATGCGGACTTGATCGCTCACAAGGCGAAGAACCTGTCGATGAAGGAAGCCGCGGCGTTGCCACTCGTTGCAATCACCGCATACGAAGGCCTGCTTCGAGCCGGCATCCAAGCGGGCCAGAGAGTCCTCGTGCATGGAGGATCAGGCGGCGTGGGCCATGTCGCGTTGCAATTGGCCAAGCACTTTGGAGCGGATGTCTATTCCACCGGCGGCGGTGACAAACAACTTGCACTGATTGAAAAGCTGGGTGCGACGGGCATCAACTACAAAACCGAATCGGTCGAGCAATACGTTGCCAAGCACACCGAGGGAGCCGGATTCGATGTGGTGTTTGATTCCGTCGGAGGAGCCAACCTGACCAACTCGTTCGAAGCCGCTGCCCTCAACGGACAAATCGCGACGACGGTGTCTTTATGCGAACTGGACCTCACGCCAGCTCACTTCAAAGGCTTGTCTTTGCACATCGTCTTCATGCTGATTCCGATGCTGCACAATCACAAACGATCTGATCACGGCGACATCCTTCGCAATCTGACTGAGATCGCTGAATCGGGTGCCCTGACTCCCATCCTCGATGAAACCAATTTCTCCTTGGAAGAAGCAGGCGAAGCCTACGCGAGACTGGAAAGCGGCAGAGCCATGGGCAAAGTCGTCATCGAAAACTGAAGCGTCATGTTGACTGACGTCGGCCGTAGGAAGCATCGCGAACACACGGCTTTCCAATCCTCTTGATCGATCGAAAGTGAGATGTCCTCGGCAACCACCCCCGACACCGTTGAATTCCAATCCATCAACCGTGGCTACAACAGCGTGTTCCATGTGAACCGACTGAGCCTCGGATTGGTGGTCCCAATTGAAACCTACGGTGATGGGCCTGTCCCGGAGATGCACCGACACATCGAACGCGTTCAGCTCGCCGAAAAGCTAGGCTTCTCGGCGGTTTGGTTGCGTGATGTTCCGTTCAATGTTCCGGCTTTTGGGGATGCTGGCCAGACCTATGATCCATTCGTGTATCTTGGAATGTTGTCTGGGATGACCGAACGGATTGCATTGGGTGTTGCCAGCATCGTTTTGCCTCTGCGACATCCGGCTCACGTCGCCAAAGCTGCCGCCACGGCGGATGTGCTGTCCGGAGGCCGACTGATCCTCGGCGTGGCTTCCGGCGATCGTCCCGAGGAGTATCCCGCGATCGACGCCCCGTTTGCCGATCGAGGTGCGAACTTTCGTGAATCCTACCGATACATCCGCAAGATGAGCGATTCGTGGCCGCGTTTCGACAACCAACGCGGCCGGCTTCGCGGCGAAATGGACATGCTTCCCAAGCCAGTCTCGGGCAAGCTTCCGTTGCTGATCACGGGCAGTAGTCAACAGAGCCCCGAGTGGCTGGCCGCTCACGGAGATGGCTGGATGACTTACCTAAGATCTGCCGAATCGCAGGCACGAGTCATTCAGGATTGGCGACAACGAATGCAAGCCATCGGGCGTCGCAACCAACCTGTTTTGCAACCGCTCTACATCGACCTCACCGAAAACCCCGACACCCCGCCCACGCCGATTCATCTGGGATTGCGAATGGGCATCCATCCGCTTCGCGACTACCTGCGATCACGCCAGGAAATGGGTGTCAATCACATTGCCTTGAACCTGCGATTCAACCAAGCCGATATCGAGTCGACCTTGAAAAGAATTGCCGACGAACTTCTTCCCGAATTCCAACACAAAGCGAGAGACTGATGAAACGTATTCTGATCACTGGAGCAACGGATGGCATTGGTCTGGAAACCGCCAAGAGTTTGGTGTCGCTCGGCCATCATGTTTTGATCCATGGACGCAGTGCCGCGAAACTGGAACAAGTCCTGAAAACTTTGCGTTCGCTTTCCGATGACGCATCGATTGAAAGCTACGTGGCTGATCTATCAAACATGAACGAAGTGGAAGCGTTCGCCGATGCGGTGTCCGCCAAGCACGACCATCTCGATGTGCTGATCAACAACGCGGGCGTTTTCTCAACATCCGATCCGTTGACACCGGAAGGACTCGACGTCCGATTCGTGGTCAACACGATCGCTCCTTACCTGCTGACCAAACGTCTTCTGCCGTTGATGGATTCAACCGGACGCGTGATCAATCTTTCTTCCGCTGCTCAGTCACCGGTGGCGATGGATGCGTTTCGCGGCGAGCGACTGCTGAGCGATGGCGAAGCGTACGCACAAAGCAAACTCGCCCTCACCATGTGGTCACGTGCGTTGGCGGATTCACTTGGTCAAGACGGCCCGGCCGTCGTCTCGGTCAACCCAGGCTCTTTGCTCGCCAGCAAAATGGTGCAGAAGGCTTTCGGGGTCCCAGGCAAAGACATCAGCATCGGATCGAAGATCCTCACCCGCGCCGCTCTCGACGACGAATTCGCGAATGCTTCCGGGCAGTACTACAACAACGATGCTGGGGAATTTGGGCCGCCGCATGCCGATGCTCTGGATGCGGAAAAGAACGCCCAAATCATCCGGGCGATCGAAGAACCGCTTGCCAAGCAACTCCACTGAAAAATGGTACACGAGTCACCAAGAAGCCAATGGTGCGGCGCTGCATCGCATCGCCGTGCCTCATCAACCGTCGGGCCAGATCAGTGCTTTCCCGACGGTTCCTTGCTGAAACGTTCGCCCCAAAGCTCATCACGGCTAGGCGGCACAATGCCGGGGCGATTTGGGTTGCAGTACAGCAGTCGATGCACAGCCGATTCACTGCCGCCAAACTGCTTGGCCATTCGGTAGTGCCATTCCGGATCGGTCGGCACCAGCTCATCGTCAGCTGGCCAAGGATCGAACGGTTCAAACCCGATCGCATCCGCTAGCTTGGATGAATCCATCGTCACGTCACCGGCACGCGGCGGCATCGGCCCGGCTTCCACCCGCGGGCATCCTTGCAGGCAATCGGGATCATAACCACCCACGACGCTAACAATTTGTGCGATCTGGTACAGACTCAACCGCCGTGTTCCACCGGCATGAAAAGTCCCTTCGATGGGGCGTGCCAACAGCCGAGCGAACAACCGATTCATGCAGTCGGTGTAGGTCGGCGTTCGGGATTCGTCGATGTACAGCGTGGCCGGCTTGGACTGTTTGAAACGCGACGAAATCCAGTCGATGGCTCCAGCATGCCCGCTGAAACTGATCCCCATCGGCAACGAAATTCGCAGCAGGCACGCGTCCGGTCTCAAGCGACGCACGGCCTGTTCCGCCTCGACCATCTTCGCCCCATACACCGTGACGGGATCGGGCGGATCATGTTCGCGGTACGCCCGATCCTCGCGACCGGCGTAGACCAAATCGATGGACAAATGAATGATCTGCGCGTCGTAGCGAACCGCCGCACGGATCAAGTTTTCCGTGCTGGTAACATTGACGCGATGAGCCATGGCCGGATCCAACTCACACGACTTCAACCGGCAGCTTCCGCCACAGTTCAACAAGCTTGCGAATCGGTACTTTTCCCACAACGCATCCACCTGCTGCGCGTCCTCGACATCGCAAGCCACGACTCCTTCCCCAATCAACGGCCACATCGATGGCTGACGAATGCCGATGACCTGATCACCGTACAACGACCGAAAGTAGTGCAACGCGTTGTACCCTGGCACACCAGCAATGCCGGTGATCAACATGGGAAGCGGTGGCGGCGGACTCACAAGATGCGGGCTCATTATTTCGCGGCGGCTTCTTCACGAAGTTCGCGAGCAACGGTGAGGTAGTAGTTTCTCGCAGTGGCGTTGACCATTCCGCCAGCAAGTTTGCTCAACGCATCGGCTTTCAGCACTTTCGCATCGGCCGAATCACCGTCGATCGCCAACAGATGATCGGCAAGCTGTGCTGCCCATTGGTTGTCATCGTCAGCCAACGCAGCTTTCGCGACAGCGAACAGTTTGTCAGGCCCTCCGGCCAGTTGGGCGACTCGTTCGGCTTCCGCTCGCGGTGACAAACGAAACAAGTTCGATGGGTTGCCGTCGTACCAGCCAAAGTATCCGTTGAAGACACTGCGGACTCCCCATTCAGGATGCCCGTAGAAGGGCTGCAAGTAATCTTTGCTGGCTAGGTTTTCCGGCAACTGGACGTAGCCGACCAATTCGTCTGGCGTCATTCCTTGGTTCATTCCCTCGACGGTTTTGTCATGAATGAACTGAACGGCATCGCGGTAGTCTTCCAAGACTTGCTTGACTTTGCTGGCTCCGAGGATCGGTTTGGTGTGACCACCGACCAACACATCCGCATCGTTGGCCGCTAACTTGCCAAGACTCTCCGCCCACAAACGCACGCTGCGATTGGGAGTCCCACGGATGGCATACAAATTCGGAAACGATCGGTAGAAATTGTCACCGGCGAACAACGCCTTTCCAGCGGGATACCAGACGAACAACTGATCGTTGGTCTCGCCAGGAGACGAAACCAGTTCAAGTTCGACACCTGCAATCTCGATCGTTTGACGGTCCTCTTCCAAAAAGTGAGTCGGCTTGGTGTCCGCTCGCGATGCGAAAGCTTGCCCGCCTAGTTTGGGATAACGAACGGGTGCAACGCCGTTGTTGATACGTTGTTCGCGTGGCAGCTTGAAACCAGCCTGACGTGCACCTCGAACGCTTTGAAACTTCACCCCACCAGCCACCAACGGTTGGGCTTCACTGCCGAAGTTTTTGTGAGCCCAGATCTGTGGTCGCTCTTCCCCAAAGAACGCTGCCGCTCCGTTCGTGTGATCGCCGTGGGAGTGCGTGAAAACAATCCCCTTGACCGGTTTGTCGCTGAACTTGCGAAACTCAGTCACGATCCGGTTGGCATCGTCCAGCGAAATGCCTGTGTCGATGATCACGACTCCATCGTCGCCCTCGATCATCGTGACATTTGAAACACTGTATCCCACCGCGATGTAGACGTTGTCGGAAACATGAACGATCTCTTCTTCGAACTGCTTGGATTGCTGCATCAACTTTGCCGTCGCTGCGTTCTCCTGAGCGACCACGGGTGCGGCCCCAAGCAAGACCAGCGCTAGCAATTTCGCAGCAAACAGTGCGTTTCGTGTTCGATTCATCGGACTTTTCTCTAAAGGGGGTGATGGGTTCATCGACTCGCAACTTCATTCGATCAAGTTCTCTTGCATCCGCTGCATCGTCCGGATGGTGGTGCTCCATTGCTGGGCACTGATTCCAGATTTCAATCGCTGCCGGAGAGATTCCGCCAGCGGCATCAATTTTTCCATTTGCTTCGTCCCTTTGGCGGTCGGGCAAATCAGAACCGCTCGACCGTCATTGGGATCTCGTTCTCGCGAGACCAATTGTTTTTTGACCAAGCCATCCACCT
Organism: Rhodopirellula bahusiensis; assembly: GCF_002727185.1. Classification (NCBI taxonomy): domain Bacteria; kingdom Pseudomonadati; phylum Planctomycetota; class Planctomycetia; order Pirellulales; family Pirellulaceae; genus Rhodopirellula; species Rhodopirellula bahusiensis. Next base: position 141,062 of record NZ_NIZW01000003.1, on the reverse strand, counting down.
GCCGAGTCACGGTGGTGATGTCACGCATCACCAGTTTCGCAAAGTCTCCCGTACGAAGCGGCTCGCCGGCTTCATGAAGCACCATCAAAATCGAAGATTCTTCGACCGACAAATCCAAACCCGCCTCTTTCAAAACATCGGTGATCCGAATTCGAAACAGGTACGCCAATCGACTGAGCAGAAACCCAGGTCGTTCCTCATGGCCCATGTTCGTCCTCCCGCAAAATCAATCAATCATTTCGTTCCGATCTGAGAATCGGTCGATCCGCCTCGGCCAATTACCTGCATTCCACAGCTACTTACCTGCACTGTACAACAAAGCGCCTCTCAGACAATCCCCTTTCTTTCAAACCGTCCGTCAGCCACGCCCTAGCCCACGAAATCCTCCCTCCTTCGGCAAGATTTTTCTCTCGTATTGGGCCGTGCCGTTTTCTGGTGCTGCGTTTTGGCGGGTTTCTGCATTTGAGAACCTCTCCCGAAACGAAGTTTTGGGGGAGGTCAAGCGACGCCGTCCAGGCGTACGCGAGGGAGGGGGCAGGCATAGGGAGCGTCTCCCATATCAAAGGGAACATCCACCGAACCTTGGGACCTTCCAAACAATCCACTCTCTACAATCAAGACCACCCCATTTCATCGTGCCAGTCGAATCCAATGGCCCATTCACCCAACCTTTCCTTGATCCATTCGCCTGGCACCCAGGTCGTCGTGCAGAAAGACGTCATGACGACGAACGATCGAATCGCGCATCCGGCGGGAGCGGTCGGCGTGGTCGTGCGGTCACCGGTGGATCGCACACACGCCTATCGCGTCAAATTCAGCGACGGGTTTGAAGCGGCCATTCATCACGACCAACTGGTGCAATTGTCGGAGTTCAAAAACCAAACCATCCGTGATGCGAATGCACCGCTGATGAGTTCGGGCCTGTACGACCGAGTGATCTATCGCTGCGTGATCGGCTCGCGAGCCTATGGTCTGGAAGACGAAGATTCCGACACGGATCGCCGCGGCATTTACCTTCCGCCGGCGGAGCTCCATTGGTCACTCTATGGCGTTCCCGAACAACTTGAGAACGATCAAACGCAAGAGGTCTACTGGGAACTGCAAAAGTTCATTGTGCTGGCACTCAAAGCGAACCCGAACGTTCTCGAATGTCTCTATTCGCCAATCGTCGAATCGGTCACACCGCTTGGCAAAGACTTGCTGGCGATGCGCGACGCCTTTCTATCCAAGCTCGTTTTCCAAACGTTCTCAGGCTACGTCGCCTCGCAATTCAAGAAGATGCAAACAGACATCCGTAACCAAGGCCGCGTGAAGTGGAAACACGTCATGCACCTGATCCGGTTGTTGTTGTCGGGAACACATGTCCTGCGAAGCGGCGAGATGGTGGTCGATGCCGGCCAACACCGAGACCGTCTGCTGACCATCAAGCGTGGCGAGACGCTGTTCGATGAGGCAGATGAATGGCGACAAGAACTTCAGCGAGATTTTGAAACCGCCTTCCGAACCACCCCACTGCCCGATCGTCCTGACTACGAACGAGTCAACGCGTTCTTGGTCGATGCTCGCCGCAAAGCCATCCAAGAGAATCTTCCATGACTGACGCCCGAACAATCGACTACGACAAGATGATGCCGCACATCCGTGCTGCACCGTATCCGCTGTTGTTCGCCACCATCAGCGGAGCCCACCTGTACGGTTTCCCGTCCCCAGATTCCGACTTCGATCTTCGCGGCGTGCACCTGCTGCCGCTGAAGACGGTCGTCGGTCTGGAGGATGGCGAACAGACGATCGAAAAGGAAGGTGTTTACGACGGCCTTGAGATTGACTTGGTCACTCACGATGTGGGTAAGTTCTTTGGGCTGATGCTCAAGCGAAATGGTTACGTGCTCGAACAAATCTTCTCGCCACTGATCGTTCACTCCACGCCGGAACATGAGGAGTTGAAGTCGATCGCTCAAGGCTGCATCACTCGGCATCACGCCCACCACTACCTCGGGTTCGCTGCGACTCAGTGGAAACTGTTCGCAAAGGAGACACCGCCACGAGTCAAACCGTTGCTGTATGTCTACCGCGTGCTGCTGACTGGAATTCACTTGATGAGATCCGGCGAGGTCGAATCGAACCTCGTGACTCTCAACGAAAACGCGAGACTCTCGTACATCGACGAGCTGATTGATCGCAAGCAAACGGGGCCGGAAAAAGGGACGCTCGATGCCGCTGATCTCGAATTCCACACGCATGAATTTGAGCGATTGGTCAGCCAACTCGAGGAGGCCCACGAGCAGTCAGAACTACCGGAAATTCCGTCCGCCCGCCCAGCTCTGAACGATCTGCTGGTGCGACTTCGATTGAACGGTAGCGGCGGGCAGTAGGAAGGCGATCTGGCACCGGGCAAAGATTAGTTCCCAACGGAGTTCCGCAATTGGCTATGCTGAGGGTCCCTCCTCAGACCCCACCCACGTCCCGCCCGCCCGCCATGTCAGATCGCCTTTCCCCAAGGTTGTCGCCCATTCACGTCGCCATCGCCGCGACGTTGTTGGGGATCATCCATCAAAGCACTGCCGGCCCCGGCAAAGTGTTCGCGGATCCGACCCAGCCTGCTTCAGCGTCCAGTGCGAACCAACCGAACCATTCGGAATCGCCCAAGCAAGCTCAATCGCCCGTCAGTTTTGAACTGGACGTGCAACCGATCTTGGCCGCTCAAGGCTGCAATGCGGGTGCCTGCCACGGCAAACAACGCGGACAGAACGGATTCCAACTTTCGCTGCTGGGGTTTGATTCCAACTTCGATTACGACGCGATTGTTCGACAGGCCCGCGGGCGACGGCTCACCATCCGGGCACCGGAATCCAGCCTGTTGGTTCGGAAAGCGACGGCAGAATTGCCTCATGGTGGCGGGCGAAAGATCGAAGTCGGCTCGCCGGCCTACCAGACACTGACCGCCTGGATTCGCCAAGGAGCACCACGTCGATTGGCAGACGAACCCACGTTGACCTCGGTTGAAATTGCCAAGACCGACTTCCTGCTCAAGCCATCCGAAACGGCTCAGCTTTCTGTCTTGGCTCGCTTCAGCGACGGCAGCGAGCGAGATGTCACCTCGATGACCGGCTACCTTTCCAACGACACCGCAATCACATCGGTCGACAAGACAGGAAAGATCGTTGCCGGACCGATTCCTGGCGAGACCGCCGTGATGGCTCGCTATATGAATCACATTTGTGTGGCCAACGTCAGCATCCCACGAACAACGGAGTTGCCCGAAGGATTCTACGACCAACAACCGCGTGCCAACTTCATCGATGATTTGGTCCACAACAAACTGAACCAACTTCAAATTCAAGTTTCAGATCCGGCCAGCGAATCTACGTTCTTGCGCCGTGTGTACACCGATGTGATCGGACGAGCACCGACGGCGGACGAGGCTCGCGAATTTCTTGAGTCTCAAGATCCCGACAAACGCGAAAGGCTCGTCGAGCAACTTCTCGATCAACCGGAATACATCGATCACTGGGCCAACCAATGGGCGGACTTGTTGCGTCCCAATCCTTATCGCGTCGGGATCAAAGCGGTCCTGAACTATGACAATTGGATCCGTCAGCAGTTTCGAGAAAACGTTCCCTACGACGAATTTGCACGACGGCTGATCACGGCCAAAGGCAGCACGTGGCACAACGGCGCCGTGACACTGTTCCGAGATCGACGCAGCCCCGATGAAGTCGCCACGCTGGTCAGCCAACTGTTTCTCGGCGTTCGCTTGGAATGTGCCAAGTGCCACCATCATCCATTTGAAAAATGGAGCCAACACGACTTCTATTCCTTTGCCGCCTACTTCGGCAGAGTCGGCCGCAAAGGCAAAGGATTGTCGCCGCCGATCTCAGGTGGCGAAGAGATCGTTTACGTTTCCACCAAAGGAAGCGTCAAGCATCCCGTGACCGACGAAGTGCTGCCTCCCTCGCCTCTGTTTGGCACCGCCGAGGTGGCAGAGGGATCGGATCCGCGTGAGGCTCTAGCGGAATGGATGACGTCCCCGGACAACGAATACTTCGCTCAGGTTCACGTCAATCGCGTGTGGGCACAGTTGATGGGTCGAGGCATCGTCGATCCAGTCGACGATCTTCGCAGCACGAACCCACCCAGCAACCCAGCGCTACTCGATGCCTTGGCCGAACACTTTCAACAATCCGGTTTCGATCAAAAGAACCTGATCAAAACCATCGTCTTGTCCAACGTTTACTCGCTCAGTTCCGTTCCCAACGAAACCAACGCGGCCGACCGACTGAACTACTCGCGTCACTACCGTCATCGATTGCGGGCCGAGGTGCTCGCTCAAGCGGTCGCGGACGTGACCGAAACGTCGGGATCCTTTTCCGGCTTGGCACCCGAATCGCGAGCCAACCAAGTTTGGACGCACCGGATCGATTCGACGTTCTTGGATACGTTTGGCAGACCGGATGAGAACAAGGATCCACCGTGCGAACGCATTCCCGATTCATCCGTCACTCAGACGTTGCACCTGATGAATTCGCGAGAACTCGACGCACGTGTCCGAAGCGATACCGGTCGTGCGGCGCGGCTGGCCAACAGCGACCTGACTCCGGCAGAGATCGTGACCGATCTGTACTTGGCTATTTTTTCGCGAATGCCAAACGACGAAGAACGAAGCTATGCCGAGACATTGATTCGCGACTCCAGCGAAAACACCACCAGCGAGAGCGCCACTGCGAATCAAAGTGGCGATGAAGAACAAAAGGAAACCACCGATGAAGGTCGTCGGCGTGTGATTGAGGACTTGATGTGGGCGATGATGAATTCGCCTGAGTTTATTATTCAAAACTGATAAATCATGTCGAACACTTGGACAAACTGTGAAGGACTGACGCGCCGCGACGGTCTCAAATTAGGCCTTGGCGGACTGATCGGCGGAGGCCTGTCGGGAGCCTTGAGTGCGCAAGCTCGCGCGTCAGAGAACTCCGGTTCCCGCCGTCGCAACGCTCAGGCGGATGCCTGCATCTTGGTTTGGATGGACGGTGGTCCCAGTCACTACGAAACGTTTGATCCCAAACCAGACGCCCCCGTCGAAATCCGCGGCACCTACCAGCCCATCGCGACTCAAACCCCCGGCATCCAGTTCGCTGAACCGATGCAGAAAATGGCGGCGATCAGCGATGACCTCGCAATCGTGCGTTCGATTCGGCACGACCAGGGCAACCACGGCGCCGGCAATCACTACATGATGACCGGAGCCCCGCCTCGCATTCCGGTTGGTTGTGGTGCGTTTGTCAGTTTTCACCCCAGCCTCGGCAGTGTGGTCTCCAAAGAGATCGGTGCTCCTCACGGGATTCCCGCCTACTTTTCTCTTCCTCGCATGTCGCGTTCGGGCGGACCGAATTTCCTCGGCAGCAAGTACGCACCGTTCGTCGTTCCTGACAATCCGAACAATTCCGGCTTCCGTGTTCGCGATGTCACGATCCCCACGGGACTGACCGACGGCCGATTCAGTTCCCGGCAACAAATCCGCCAACGCATCGACACGATGATGCGTTTCAATGACGCCAGCGTCGCCGATCCAACCTTGGCGGTCGACGAGTTCTATCAGCAAAGCCTGCAAATCATCAGCAGCAAAGAAGCCCAAGCCGCGTTCGACATTCACCAAGAATCCGACGAAGTCCGCGATGCCTACGGACGAAACCCGTTTGGCCAGCAAGCCTTGCTCGCCCGTCGATTGGTCGGCGCCGGCGTTCCCTTCGTGACGCTCTACAGCGGTGGCTGGGACCATCACGTCGACATCTTCAATGCACTGGATAAGAAACTGCCACCGTTTGAAGCAACGGTCGCGGCTTTGATTTCTGACCTCAAAAAACAAGGCATGCTGGAACGCACCTTGGTCGTTGTCTTGGGTGAGTTCGGACGGACGCCCAAGATCAACGAACGCGGCGGACGCGACCACTGGTCCAACGCCATGAGCGTCGTGTTCGCGGGAGGTCAGACGCCGGGCGGACAAGTCATCGGGGCGACCGACCGACAAGGTTACGCCGCGGTCGAACGAGTCCTGTCACCAGAAAATTTCGTGTCGACCATCTACGAGAAACTCGGCATCGATCCGGGCCAAATGATGTACACCGGCGAAGGACGCCCCACACACTTGGTCAGCGACGCGACTCCAATCACCGAGTTGATGAGCTAGTGCGTCACTCATTGAATTCAATCAACCACAGGTGCGTCTACGAAACCATCCTTCGTTCACGCCGTGCGAGTTGCTTCGTGATCGCTTCCACACTTCAGCTTCGCCTGATGTGGGCATTGATTTTATGCTGCTTCACCCCGCACTTGGCTCACGCACAAATCAAGCTGGATCGAGTGTTCCCACCGGCCGTTGCCGTTGGTGCCGAAACAGCGGTCGCCGCGGAAGGCAAATTTCCCAATTGGCCGCCCAACATCGATTGCGATGTCGATCAGGTTTCCATCTCGGCTGGCAAAGACTCCGGCAAGTTGACCGTCAAAGTCGCTGACGATGCGGCACCGGGCGTCGCGTGGATCCGATTCCACGACGATCAGTCCATGACCGCGTTGGTTCCCCTGATCCTCTCCTCCGTCGACGTGTTCTCTGAGACGGAACCCAATGACAAACGATCGGAAGCCAACCCAATTGAGCTTCCCATCGTCGTCGCCGGCCGTTTGGCCAAGGGCGGTGACAGCGATGCCTACCGCGTGTCATTGAAAGCGGGCCAGACATTGGTCGTTTCGGCGACGGCCAACCAAGTCTTGAAGTCACCCATGGACGCGGTGCTGCAGTTGACCGATCTTCGTGGCAACGTGCTCTTCCATTCCGACGACGTCCGTGGATTGGACCCACAAATCGTTTTCACCGCTGACTCAGATCAAGAACTCCTGATCCGAATTTTCGCGTTCCCCGAAACGCCCAACAGCACGATCGGCTACGCGGGATCAGCCTCATTCATTTACACGTTGGACGTGACCACCGGCCCGTTTGTGGATCATGTTGCTGCCGACAAAGAGAAGGCCATTGCGTTTGGTTACAACCTCGACGACGCCACCCGGACGGTCTCAAACACCACCGAAAGCCTGTCGCCTCCCGTCGCGATGATCCCCGATGCCTTGGGGTGGTCTTGGGTTCCACCCGTTGATGAATCGGTTCATCGAGTCTTACCCGGTGGCAAGTTCGATGGAACGCTGCCCGCTTTGCTGTTCGGTCACTTCCTGAAAGCAGATGAAACGCATCACTACAATTTCAAGGCCAGCAAAGGAACCAAGTACCGCGCCGAAGTCCGATCCAAGACCAACGGATTCTTGCTCGATTCCAAGCTCACGATCACGGACTCAAAGTCAGGCAAAACACTGGCCAGCAACGACGACATGTCGTCCGGTGGCTATGACGCGGGAGTCGACTTCACCGCAACCGAGGACGGTCCCATCGACGTCGCGGTCTCCGAGATGCTGGGCGAGTTTGGCCCGCGACACTTCTATCAATTGTCGATTCGCGAATTGAAACCGGAGTGCCAACTTTCGATGACTGAAGATCACTTCGTCGTCACTCAGTCCAAACCGCTCGAACTCAGCGTGTCCGTCAATCGCAAGTCGGGTTTCAACTCAAAAGTCAAAATCGCCGCGACGGAATTGCCCGATGGGATCCAGTCGGACGCCGTGGTTTCCGAACCCAAAGGCGACACCGCCAAGACGGTCAAACTGAAACTGACCGCTGCGGACAATGCGATCGGTCACGGTCGCTTTCGAATCGTGGGAACCATTTTGGACGCGAATGACGAGCCGACGGAAGAAACCACTGAGGCCACCTACAACCTGCGGCCATCCATCCCACTGACGGAGTTCTGGCTCACCGTTCCTCCTGCCCCCGCCAAAGAAGCCTCACCATGATCCGCCCAGCCACAAAGACATTGCTCGTCGTGCTGGCACTGAGTTTTGAGTGGAGCGTCGGACTTGATTCGATCGTCGGCACGCCCAACCAAGTGAGCGCAGACACGCTCCCAATCGACGACTTGCCCGACGGCCATGAAGTCCTCTTCAGCCGCGACGTGGCACCGGTGCTGAAAAAAAACTGCGTTGCCTGCCACAACACCAGCGACGACGAAGGCGGAGTGAACCTGGAATCCGGAGAACAGATCCGGACCTCCGACTTGGATGATCTCATCGTTCCCGGAAACCCCGCGGAAAGTCGACTGTTCCTGCTCGCATCCCACGCGGATGATCCCGTGATGCCACCGGAGGACAACGATGCTTCGGCTTCGATTTTGAATCCGAAGGAGCTTGCTTTGCTAAAGCGTTGGATCCAAACCGGCGCCATCGTCGACCAAGCCACCGACGTTCCGGCGGAACAAAAATGGCAACCGCTACCGACCGACTTGCAAACGGTTTACGGATCAGCCATGACCGCCGACGGAAGATTGTCCGCGGTCAGTTTTGGCAACCAGATTCGTGTGTTCGGCACCAAGTCCTCTGAACCAATTGAAACGCTTGCAATCGTCGAAGGCGAAGAAACAAAGCCGGCTCACGATGACTTCGTCCAAGATTTGTTCTTCAATCCGACCGGCCAACAACTCATCTCGGCGGGTTATCGCAACGTCAAGATTTGGGAGAGGACACCGTTCGAACCAGCCACGATTCCCACGATCAATCAAGACGACACCCTGGCGATTGCGATCAATGCCAAAGGAACTCATCTCGCGAAACTCTCGCGTCGTGGAGAGCTGAGTGTGGCGGAAGTCGGCAAAGATCGATGGCTGTGGATGAAGAGTTTCGATCTGCCTGAAGATTTCAAAACAGACGATCCCACCCAAGTCCGAATCATGCTGGATAGCGATGGTCATCAAGCGGCGATGCAGTGGGGCAACACGATTCGCATCGTTCGCGTCGACAGCAAAGACATCGAAACCCTCGATGCGGCAAACGCGGTCACTTCAATGCAATGGACCGGACCAGATCGCTTAGCAACCGCGACCGACGATGGCCAGGTCTTGTTTTGGAACCGAGACGGAGACACTTGGACCAACACAGAGCACAACGTTTTTGACCAAACCGTGCTTGCGATCCTCTCGACGTCCGAGACTCCAGATCAGTTGATCGCGATCGATGCAACCAGCAACGTTGCCAACTGGAATCCAACCAATCAAACGTTCGAAGCGGCCGGCAAATTGCCCGCTCCCGCCGTGTCCGCTTTGCTCTCGCCCGACGGGACCTCGCTGTGGATCAGCACCGCGTCAGGAGCCCTAGGACAATACAACATCGCCGATCAAAGCTATGTCGAAGTCGCGAAAACGGATCCTGTCGCCAAAGCTCAATTAGCAAACGACAATTGGCAAACACTCGTCACCGAAACATTGGTCGCGGCGCAAGAAAAGGATGTCAAGCAAGCCGAAGACGACGTTGCGGCAGAGAAGAAGAACTTGGAATCGATTGCCAAAGAAATCGAAACCAAAACCAAACTGCGAGACGAGAAACAGGCCAGCGTTGAAGAAGCCAAGCAAGCCCTTGCGACCAAAGAGAGCGAACTCGCCGCTGCCGTGACAGAACTCAGTCAAGCCGAGAAAATCAAAGCCCGCGGTGAGGCTCGGCTAAAGGACTTGGAAGCGGAACACAAACGTCATCAGCAGGTCCTCGCGAAACTCAAACAAGATCACGAATCAAAGAAAGCCAAGGCCGCCGCTTCTCAATCACGGCATGATTCATCTCGCGCGACCGATGCCACACTCGCCGTCATGGACTCAGGATCGCGCATCCTCACACACGCCGCCAACACCGACGACGCACCGCAAAACGCATGGAGTCTGTGGTCCGCAACCGGTGACTGGTTGGCCGAATTGTCCGAACTGCCAACTGACGGACAACTGATCGCCAGCGGCGATCGTTGCGTCCTGATTCGAGGGTCCAACGGCGAGACCCAGGCTTTCGTTGCTCCGTCCCGCTCATGGAGTCTTCGCCAGACCATTGGTGCGACGACCGGTCCGAGCCCGTTTGCGAATCGCGTGTTGAGCATCGACGTTCATCCTTCCGGCAAATTGCTGGCCACCGGTGGCGGCGATCCTTCACGGGCCGGTGAATTGATGCTTTGGAAAGTCTCCGACGGTTCCCTGATTCGCGAGATCCCCAACTCGCATGGCGACACCGTTCTGTGTGTCCGCTTTTCGCCGGACGGTAAGATCTTGGCGGCCGGCGGTGCCGATCAAATGATCAAGCTGTGGGACATTGAATCGGGCACGCTGATCAAAACGCTCGAAGGACACACGCACCATGTCACCTCGATCGCATGGAACCTCGATGGTCGTCAACTCGCAACGGCTTCTGCTGATGCCTCGGTCAAAATCTGGAACATTGAAACGGGCCAAGCCACACGCACGATCACAGGATTCAAAACCGAAGTGACGAAACTGGTTTATATCGGCCGCGAAAATCGCGTTGGAGTTGCCAGCGGCGACAGTCACTTCCGCGTCTATCGCACCGACAATGGCTCTCGAGAAACCAACGCCAAGGTCGCTGGAGATTACCTATACGCATTGGATTCCAATCGCGACGGCAGCCAGTTCATCGTCGGTGGTGCGAGCGGTGCGGCCACTCGGATCGACCAATCAGGCAAACAAAGTCTGGAGTATGCATCAGGCGAAAAATGAACAGGCGTAGCCGCTGCACAAACAACAACCGTCGCAACAACTCTTGCTTTGAACAACGGTACAATGCGTCCCGCGCTCGCATATTCAATCCGTCGTTCGAACTGTTGAAAGCCACGTATGTTTCGCATCGCCATTGGAATCATTCCGTCGCTGTTGTTCTGCCTGACCTTCGCAGCGGCAGCGGCGCAGGACAACCTGCCAAGCACGGAACGAGTGTGGAAGGATTCCAGCGGTCGCTTTCAAGTCACCGCGAAACTGATCGAACAGGTCGGCAAGAAGGTCGTCTTGCAGACAAGGTCAGGACGCAAGATTGAGATCCCAAGTGATCGGCTCAGCGACGCCGATCAAACCTATCTGAAAAACATGGAGTCCGCCCCTTCATCTCCGGCCCCGCCTACGTCGGATGCGGACCAACCGAAACCAATCGAAGTTTCAAACGATCCGGAGGCGGAACTCGACTCCGCCCCACGTTTGAAGTTTTCAAACACCGTTTGGAACGTGAAAGTCTCCGCTCCAAAGTCGTCGGAGTTCGAACCCACCCCAGTCGCTCTGCCGAAACCGCATGGAAACCGGCAGGCTCACGCTGCGAACAGCTTGTTGATGAAAGCAGCCGTCAGTGACATCAGCGGCAGTGGACCGTCGGCTCAAACTCGTTTGATGATTGGCGACTTCCGCACCGGTCAACTGACCGAGTTGCCTGCGGTTTCCGGAACCGCCATGCAACCGAACGCCATCCTCGGCGATGGCAGTACGGTCGTGATGATTGGCATGGGCAAGGATCGAACGACCACCAACGAGGACTTGCAATCTTGGGACATCCGCGATGGCAAGGTGCAACGCGGCGATATTTGGAAACCCTACGCGGGTCAATCCAACCCCGGTATCCGTTTCGCGACCGCCGGCCCCGACAACCGTTTGATCACTTGCAGCAAAGGTGGGCACATCGTGGCTTGGCAAATGCCACAACGACGTGCACTTTGGCAAATCGAAATGGGGTCGCCACCCTACTGGCACACGAACGCTAACCTGAGCCAATTGGCGATCGCGTCAGCAACGCAACTGGTGATGGTCGATCTGTTGGAAGGTAAGGTCACGGGGTCACAATCTCTGAGCGATCTCGGACGCATTTACTATCCCAAGGTCTCCTTCAATCCCAGCGAAGACAAACTCTATTTGTCTTCGATCGGTCGCGTTTTGATTCTGGATCTTCGCAGAAACGAGTGGATTCAAGACACCGAAATCAGCGGTGTCGGCACCAGCAACGGCGCGATCTTTTGCGACGACGATTATGTCTTGATCGATGGCAGCACACTGGTCGACTGGAAGTCCGGAGCCAAAGTCGACCAATACAGCGGGCTGGGTGCACCGATTCCAATGGGCCACTTCGCGTGTGTGGTTTCAAGTTCGGAACTGCGGGCTCTCGATCTACCACTGAAACCGGTCGCCGAGAACGGAACGTCACCAAAATCGATGGCAACCGATTCGACCAGCCAGCCCAAAGAAGTCGCCGCCGACAAGCCCGCTTCAGAATTGCTTGGACGCTGGAAATTCGAACTGGAGGAAACCTACGCCAGTGGGAACAAGGGAATGAATCGAAGCACCTATCGATTTGCTCCCGACGGTACCTATGAAGTCTATTCCACGCTAGCAATGTCCAGCGGAAGCAACAGCCAACAACTCTACAGCGTCACCAGCCGCGAACGGGGAACGTGGACCCACGAGGGGAAGAAGTTCTGCATGACGGAGACGAAAAGCGACTTGGTTGAATTCCAATCCTCCGTCCCTGAGGTTTCCAGACAAACGTTCGAAACCGCAATTGCGCAGAAGTCGCCACCGGTCTGCTATGCCGTCTTCATCAAAACCAAGAACTTGGTCGAATTTCGCGACACGCAGGGCAACGCAATGCCGCTGCAGCGAATCACCACCGAACTCAACGTTCGATAGCGGTTGTGGTTGGCAAATGAGAAGCGGATCGAAGCAGGCACGCAGATGTCGTTAGTTAAATCAGCCGTTTGGCGTTAGCCACGGTTCCCACGCACGATCGGGGCGACTGCCCAAACGGCTCACGGGATCAACCCCAATCATTTCTGCCTACTTGCTTCGCTTCTTTGGGATTCCGGCGCCGGTCGTCTCGAGCCATTGAATCAGGCGAGCTTTCAAATCCTTGGTCACCTTGGGGTGAACCTCAGCCAGATCATTCTTCTCGCTCAGATCATTCTCCAAGTCATACAGTTCAACGGAATCATCGTCGTGACGGAGAATGAGCTTGTATTGGCCGCTGCGAATCACCGAACCAGGACGATTGTCTTTGTGAAACGCGAAGTGTGGGTAGTGAAAGTACAACGCATCACGCTGGAGATTGCCACCGCTGAACAACGGTTGCAATGTTTCGCCATCAAGTGATTCATCGCCGGCAAGCCCGACCCCTGCAGCATCCAAAACGGTTGCTGTTAGATCCATGCTGATCACAGGAGTTTCATTCACCGTCGCCGCTTCGGTCACGCCAGGCCAGCGAACGATCAAAGGCACACGCAAACCACCCTCGAACAGATACCCCTTTCCTTTTCGCAGCGGTCGGTTGTCAGTCGCACCGGACCAACCACCGTTGTCACTGGTGAATACCACCAAGGTCTCGTCCGAGATACCGAGCGAATCCAACTCACGCAGCACGCGTCCGACAGCGCGGTCGGTGGCTTCGATCTGGCCGCCGTAAATGGGGTTCTTCAGGCCGGGACCTTCTTTGCCTTTGTAATATTCGATCAAATCCTCCGGCGCCTCGAACGGATAGTGTGGGTTGTAAGTCCACAGGCACACGAACATCGGCTGGTCCTTCTCACGCCGCATGAAATCGATCGTTTCATCGGCCAAACGATCGCTCAGGTACTCGCCTTCTTTGCGAGGCGGCAACGCGGGAATGCGATAAGGATCGAAATACGTCGGAGGTCCCCCTAGCCCGCAACCGCCAACGTTGACATCAAAACCATGTTCGGTTGGCCAGTACTTTTTGTCGCTGCCCAAATGCCACTTGCCAAAGAATCCAGTGGTGTACCCCACCGCTTTCAATCGCTCCGCCATCGTCGTGGTTTCGTGAGGCAATTCATGTTTGGTCGACGGAGGTTGAATCAATCGATCTTCCGGCCAGAAAGACTTGCTATCCGCCCCGTGCTGGGTGATGTGCAATCTCGCGGGAGCAAGCCCTGTCATCAGAGCCGCACGGGTTGGAGAACAGACCGTGGAAGCCGCGTAGGCGTTGTCGAAACGCACCCCTGATTCTGCCAATGCATCGATGTTGGGCGTCCGCAACACGTCGTTGCCCTGGCAGTGCAAATCCTTCCATCCCATGTCATCCGCCATGATGAACAAGACATGCGGTCTTTCAGCCAACCCAACCGAACAGGGCAAACCACTCAGAAGACTGGCGGACAGAAAAATTAAAACGCTTCGCATTGAATGGCTCCCAGGTGTGCGGTCCGCAACATCCTATCCACAATCGAAGGAAGACGAATTGCCCGAACCTCGGTAAAGCCTGATTTTTCGATGAACCGACGCTCGCTTTCTACGGGCTAGAAGCTTGAGGCAGCGAACGATCCATGAAGAATCGGTTTAGAAAGAACGTTTGCCAAACCAGAGCCTCCTTAAGAGCGTTTATCACGATTGACAGGCGAACCACCATCTCGAAGATCATGTTCAAAGAATCCCTAGCGTGGAGATCATTGGGTGAGGACCGCTCCCCCTCTTCCCGCTACAGCCACTTCTACGATTCATGAATCAATTGAACAATCCAATTCGAATCGCCCTAATCTTTTCGCTAGCGTTTGGCTTGCTGACATCATTGGGATGCAAACCAGCAACAGCACCCGACGTTTCCATAGACACCACGCTTGAAACACCAGAGTCGCCCGCTACCTCAGCATCGACCGTCACGTCGGATTTGCAGCAGCCTGAAACTCGAGCATTCAGCACCGATGAAGTCGTCATTCGCGGCGACTTGAGCTCGGTTGATTGGCAATCGCTGGTCGGAAAGAAGGTCGCCATCGAAGGTGACCTCGTCATCGTGGACACCTACGATCTCGTCCGCCGGGGACAGATCAACGTGGCCCGCCAACGGCTGTATGTGCCGACCAGCCGAGTGGACCCAAACGACGCTGATCCGAGTGCCAACTCCTTTGAGGGCGGCAGCAATGTTGCCAAAGTGACCGAGGCTCAGAAATTCAACGACACCGCCATCATCACGCTCGATGATGGACCGGCAACCCAAAATATCTTTCCACCATTGTTGTTCCCGAACTTGGGGACAACGGATGCGACAGTCCGTCTCGGATCGGTCTTGCATGGCGTCTCAGGAAAGATGGTCCAGGCCGGCAGCAAACTTCTTCTCGTTGCAGATCAACCTCTGCGATGGACAGCCGCCCGGCGACCGCAACGCCCCGACGTTGGTGAAGCGGATGTGACCGTGGCCAGTTTCAACGTGCTGAACTACTTCACCACACTCGACAATGGAAACAACAATGCTCGCGGTGCGGACTCCGCTGCAGAACTGAAACGCCAGGAAGTCAAACTCGTTTCCGCGATGGTTGCGTTGGACGCCGATGTCATCGGCCTGATGGAAATCGAGAACAACCTCGACGCTGAGAAACTACTCGTTGCGGCGTTGAACAAAGCGATCGGCAAAGAAGCCTTCCAAGGCTGTGGCTTGCCCGATGACTTTCGAGATGCACCCGGTGGACGAGACGCGATCCGTGTTGGAATCATCTATCGATCCGATCGAGCTTCACCCAACGGCGATGTCGCCATCATTCGCGACGACGCCTTTCACATTGCCCGAACTCCGATCTCACAATCCTTCCGACCAAACGATGGAGGCGAACCATTCACAGTGATCGTCAACCATTTTAAATCGAAGGGCGGTGCAAGCGACGCAGAACCAGACAACAAAAACAAAGGTGACGGGCAAGGTGCCTTCAATGCGGGAAGACGTTCTCAATCCTTGGCGATTTGTGATTACATCGATTCGCTGAAGTCAGATGGCACAGAACCAAGAGTCCTCGTCATTGGCGACTTGAATGCCTACCAACAAGAAGACCCGATCGACGTCTTGCGAGCCAATGGCTTGGTGGATTTGCAGGCACGCTTTGAGCAAAGCTCTGAAACCGGTAATGAGAAGACTCCCTATTCGTACGTCTATTACGGGCAGTCCGGCATCCTCGACCATGCCTTCGCCACCGAGGCATTGGCGAACAACGTTTCCGGCGTCGCAACATGGCACATCAACGCTGATGAGCCGCGATCTTTGGACTACAACCAAGAGTACAACCCTGCCGAACTCTTTCATGCCGATCCCTATCGCAGTTCGGATCATGATCCGGTTCTCATCGGAATCCGACATTAGGCTGTCCGGCGAAGGTCGCTTCTGCCGCAGTTGCCGCGGTCTGCGGGGGCGTCTACGTTGACGACTTCGTGATTCGGATGGGCGACTCAAACTGCGGCACGGTAGACCTGTGATTCAACGAAGTATCTACATCGGCACCAATGGCAACGCGACCGGCAAACGCATGGTCGCCTTGGGCATGATGGAACTGGCCGCTCGGCGATTCGGCCGCGTCGCTTTCTTTCGCCCAGTCGTTCGTGTCGGCCCTGACGAGGACCAAAGCATCCGCATGATGCGATCTCGATACGGGATTGTCACTCCGGCCGATGAGATGTTTGGCGTCACGCGTGCGCAAGCCCGGCAAATGCTGGCGGATGACCGGTATAGCAATCTCATCCAGCTCATTCAACAACGATTCAAGTCACTCGAAGCGAAAGCCGACTTTGTTGTCGTTGAAGGCACCAGTTACCAAGGCCTGGCACCCGAACTCGAATTCGAATTGAACGCGGACATCGCCGCGAACATCGGTTCCCGTGTTCTGTCGGTTTACGCGATGGGAAATCGCTCGGTCGATGAGTGCGTTCAATCGGTGCTGATTGGAAACGAAAGTTTCGTCGACCGAGGTGCTCAACTGATCGCGACAATTATCAACCAAGTCCCCGACGATCAATCGACCGCATTGAACGCGGCAATCAAGACATCCAAATTGGACTCCAAAGCACCTCTGTACTTCCTTCCCGAAGAACCGCTTCTTCGCCAACCAACCGTTCGCGAAATTCAGCTCGGCATCGGTGCCAAACTGGTCTCCGGCGATGAATCCTCGCTCGACCGAGAAGTCGCGGTTCGCAAAGTCGCGGCCATGCAACTGCCCGGATTTCTGGAACGAATTTCCAACGCAGCCCTCGTGATGACACCCGGTGACCGCAGCGACATCCTGGTCGGCTGCGTGTTGGCATGTTCGCAACCCGATGGCCCTTCGCCGGCGGCCGTCGTGCTGACCGGCGGAATCCTGCCGCCTCCTTCTATCCGCCGTCTGGTCGAAAACGCCAACGCGTTGCCGATCCTGGTCGCGAACGAAGACACCTACACGGTCGCCTCCAAAGCCGCCGAGGTTCGCGCCGAGATCGGTGATCATTCCCCACGGAAAATTGAATCCGCGATTGGAGTGTTCGAGCGACACGTCGACACAGACTCGCTCGCCGCGCAACTGCAGGCTCCCGTGGTCCCGCGAATCACACCGATGCTGTTTGAACACTCACTGATCCAACGAGCGAGACAGCAACACGTCAAAATCGTGTTGCCCGAAGCGACGGAACCGCGGATCCTGCAAGCCGTCGACGTGTTGCGACGACGCGATGTGACCGACGTGATTCTGCTCGGCGATCCCAATCTGATTGCCGCCGCGGCAGCACGGGCTGGTGTCATGCTCCCCAACGACGGACTCGAGATCATCGATCCCGCGACCAGTCCACTCAGAGATTCGTTCGCCAGCGAATACTATCAACTTCGAAAACACAAAGGCGTGACCACCGACATCGCTCATGACCGCATGATCGACGTCACCTACTTCGGCACGATGCTGGTGCATCGAGGCTTGGCCGGCGGTTTGGTTTCGGGTGCGATTCACACCACCGCCAACACGATTCGTCCCGCGTTTGAATTCATTCGAACACGCCCCGATGTGAACGTCGTCAGCAGTGTGTTTCTCATGTGTTTGAAGAAGGGGGTGCTTGTTTATGGTGACTGCGCCGTGATCCCCAACCCCACCGCCGAACAACTGACTGAAATCGCAATCAGCAGTGCCGAGACCGCGATCCAGTTTGGCATCGATCCGAAGATCGCCATGCTGTCCTATTCCACCGGCGAAAGCGGGCACGGCGAAGACGTCGAAAAAGTCCGCGAAGCGACAGCGATGGTTCGCAAACGACGGCCTGATTTATTGGTCGAGGGCCCCCTGCAATACGACGCCGCCGTCGACCCCGACGTGGCTGCGACCAAGATGCCCGGCAACCCGGTCGCAGGCCAAGCCACGGTGCTGGTCTTCCCTGACCTGAACACCGGCAACAACCTTTACAAAGCCGTCCAACGATCCGCCGGTGCGATCGCAATCGGTCCCGTCTTGCAAGGGTTGAACAAACCCGTCAACGATCTGTCGCGGGGATGCACAGTGACGGACATCGTCAACACCGTCGCGATCACGGCTATCCAAGCACAAACGGTGGCTTCATGAATGTCCTGGTCTTCAATGTTGGCAGCACGACGCTGAAATACGCGTTCATCGATGCCAAAACCGAACAAGTCAGCGAGTCAGGGCTGGTCGATCGAATCGGACAACCCGGCGGAGACGCTATCAATCACGTGGTGGCTGCCAAGATCGCCATCGATGAAGTCGGGCTGAACAACGTTTGCGTGATCGGCCACCGGATCGTGCAAGGCGGTGACCTGTTCCTGGAACCCGCACTCGTCACACCAGATGTCTTGGAACGTCTTCGCACGCTGGACACACTGGCTCCTTTGCACAACCCAGCCGCACGCTCGGTGGTGGAAGGTTTGGTCGACATCGGAACGCCCCAAGCCCTGGTCTTCGACACGTCCTACTTCGCAACCCTTTCGCCGGCTGCCTATCGCTACGCCGTCCCGGAAGACTGGTATCAGAAACACGCCGTCCGTCGTTACGGTTTTCACGGAACGTCTCACCAATACGTGACCGAAAAAGCGATCCAGTTCATCGATGGTGACGAGACGTCCCGCATCATTTCGTTGCATCTCGGAGGCGGTGCCAGTGCAACTGCATCAATCGGCGGTCGAGCCGTCGACACCTCGATGGGAATGACACCACTGGAAGGTCTGGTGATGGCAACGCGATCAGGCGACTTGGACCCAGCCATCGTGCTGCACATGACCGAACACGCTGGGCTCGAACCGAGCGAGGTCCGAAATTCGCTGAATCGAAAAAGCGGTCTTCTCGGGTTGTGCGGCGACCCAGACATGCGGACGGTGCTCGACCGCCGACGCGCAGGCGATCCAACCGCGACGCTGGCGATTGACATTTATATTCGCCGAATCATCAAGACGATCGGCAGCTACATCGCCATCCTGGGCGGCTTGGATGCGTTGGTCTTCACCGCCGGAGTCGGCCAGCATTCTCCCGAGATACGCTCGCTGGTTTGCCAGTCGCTCCAGCATTTTGGAATCACATTGTCCGCAGATAAAAACGAAGTCTGCTGCGACGACCCAGCCGACATTTCGGCACCGGACGCACGTGTTCGCACGCTGGTGGTCGACACCAACGAAGAACTGGCCATCGCAAGACTCGTCCGCAACCGCGCAAAATCATGAGCTCACCCGCGATCCATTCCACTGAAATCCATTCTTCGTGAAAACGGTTCGTGCTTGCGGGGCACAACCGACACCCAAACTTTCCGTCAACGACAACTTGCCAACATCCACTGACCATCGCGACAGAACCTTCCAATGCGGAAGCATTCGGCAACGTCCAACACAAACTCTCAACGCATCCAATCATGGAAACTCGACGACTCGGTCGAACCGACCTTCAAACCAGCGTCCTTTCAATCGGCGGACTCTACACCTCTTCTCTCGCAGGCGGTGTGGCTGAATCCAAACGCATCCTGCAACGAGCGATCGACCTGGGTGTCAACGCTCTCGACACTGCACCTGCTTATGCAGACAGCGAAGCAACCGTGGGCGAGGCGATTGCGGGAATCGATGCGCCGCTGATAGTGACCACCAAACTCGGCGGCCGACCTCAGCCGTTCGATCCTCAGGACATCAACGGACTGCGTCATTCGGTGGACGAAAGCCTGCGACTGCTCGGTCGCGATCACATCGACATTTTGATGGTGCACGAACCCGACCGACCGCAGCAGTATCCTTGGTGGTCCAGCTACGAACCATTGGAAGGTCCGGCATTGGACCTGATGGACGAACTGAAAGCCGCTGGGAAGATTCGCTACACCGGTTTGGCGGGCACCACCGTCACCGAGTTGACATCGTTGGTCAAAAGCAATCGGTTCGACGTCGTGTTGACCGCGTTCAACTACAACGTGCTGTTCCGCGAAGCAGCCGAATCGGTGATCCCCACCGCTGTCGAAAATGACATGGGCATCGTTCTGGGGTCGGCGTACGGGCAAGGCTTCTTGACCCGACGTGCTGACACCGAAGTCCTTGCGAAACCAATTTGGTTGGCCGAAGCTCGCCAACAACAATTGCTCGCTTACTACGAACTTCTCGACCAAGCGGCCATGCCCGCGTTCGAGATCTGTCTTCGCTTCGTGTTGTCGAACCCGGCGATCTCAACCATTCCGATCGGTTGCAAGACAGCGGATCATTTGGAAGCCAGCGTCAAGGCCGCCGCCAAAGGTCCCTTGCCGACTGACATCCTGCACCGACTCGACGAGATCGCTGCCATGGTGCCATGCCGTCCGTGGGAAGAACCGATGATCTTGCCATTTGGAAAGTCCTACTTTGGCCCGGGCATCGCCAACATGGGCGCGGCGGTTCAGGTGGGAAAACTAAAACCCGACCAAAATTGAACGATCGATCCTCCGCAGCGAACGGGCAACACTCGGGACTGAGCAATCAGTCTTCGTTCGAATCGCGACGTCGAGCCTGGTCCCAAACGCTGCCCGGTTTCGCAGGAGTCTCTGTTGCCTCAGGCGGTCGCTTTCCCTTCCGCTCGTCGTAGCTGATCGAGTCCAGGTACAACCGCTCCACCTTGGCACGAGCCCAATCCGTTTTGCGAAGGAACTTCAAGCTGCTGTTGATGCTCGGGTCGTAATTGAAACAGTCGATGCGAATTCGTTCCCCCAACCGGTCCCAGCCATACTCGTCGACCAGGTATTCCACCATCGCTTTCAGCGTGACGCCGTGCAACGGATTATTGGGCTGGGGATCATTCATGATTCCTCAAAGATATCGCAGAAAACGAGGCCCGCAATGACTGCCGCTCAGTCGACGCGAGACGCTCCGAGCGTTCAGTAGCACTGAAAACGAGAAGTTTCACGATTTCGCGCTCCGCCACCCCAGCAACGGGATCTTCCTAGAGAGTCACTTCGATTCTCAATCCTGGAGCACCTCGTCTCGTGAACGCTCAATCCCCCGGCCTTCGGACGCAATCGATGCGATTGCCTTTGATCACGCCCATCGTCGTTCTGGCCTCCGCCTTCGTTTTTTCCGCCGTCGCACAGGCCGGCTACACCGTGCTCGGCGGAATGCCCGTCACCCAGGGCCAAATGCGAGTCGGTGAGGACGATTTGGAGCGTCTCAAAACCAAGCTCCCGGCACCCAGTCCCAGCTTCACGCTCAAAGAGACTCGAGTGGAAACGGAGATCTCCGGAGTCCTCGCCCGAGTTCGCGTTTCTCAGGTGTTCCAGAATCCACATCCTGATCGCTTGGAAGCATTGTATGTGTTCCCGCTGCCCGAGGACTGTGCCGTCGACGCTTACTCGTTTCAAATCGGCGAACGTGTGATCGTTGGCGAAGTCAAACGCAAAGAAGAAGCCCGGCAAGAATACGAACAGGCTCGCAACGAAGGCCGCAAAGCTGCCCTGTTGGAACAAGAACGTGCCAACGTGTTCTCTCAATCCGTCGCCAACATCCCAGCGAACAGCGAGGTGACCGTTCACATCGAATACGTTCACCCGCTGGAGATCGACGAAGATCGCTACGTCTTCCGATTCCCCATGGTCGTCGGTCCCCGTTACATCCCAGGAACCCCGGTGACTCGTCCGAACGTGGGACGCGGCTGGGCGGCCGACACAGACCAAGTCCCCGACGCGTCGCGGATCACGCCCGATTCCCTTCCCGAAGGAATGCGAAACGGCAACGACGTGTTCGTCTCCGTCAAGATCGACGCCGCGATGCCGATCCAGCAAATCGTGCCGGTCACTCATGAGCTGGACATTCAGCAAACCTCGGAAACCCACGCGGCTATCACGCTGAAGAACCAATCCACGATCGCCGACAAAGACTTCATTGTCGAATATCGCTTGGCCGGAGACGACAGCACTCTGGCTTCGTTGACCCATCGCGAATCCGAGGCAGAAGACGGTTACGTGATGTTGGCGTTGCAACCCAAGTGGTCGATCGAGCCAACCGAGATCACACCTCGCGAAGTGATCCTGGTTCTGGACACCAGCGGATCGATGAACGGGCCCGCGATCAGCCAACTGCGTTTGTTCGCCGATCATGTGCTGGATCACTTGAACCCCAACGATGAATTCCGAGTCATCGCGTTCAGCAATCGTTCAACCGCGTTCCAACCCGATGCCGTCTCAGCGACGGACGCCAACATCCAATCCGCCAAACAATTCGTTCGCAGCTTGCGAGCGAGCGGCGGAACCAACCTGTTGCCAGCACTCAAGTTGGCACTCGGCGGCGAGGCAGACGAATCAGCCCGCCCACGCTACATGGTCCTGATGACCGACGCACTGGTCGGCAACGACCACTCGATCCTTCGCTACCTGCGACAACCTGAATTCCAAGACGCTCGCGTGTTCCCCGTCGCATTCGGAGCCGCACCGAATGATTATCTGATCAGCCGCGCCGCGGAGCTGGGACGCGGGTTTTCGATGCAAGTCACCAACCAAGACAACTCACCCGAGATCGCTCGCCGGTTCCATGAACTGACCAGCCAACCCTACATGACTGACCTGCAAATCGACTGGGGAGGATTGGTTGTCAAAGACCAAGTGCCTTCGCGGCTTCCCGATCTGTACGCGGGCAAACCGCTGATCGTATTGGGCCGCTACGACACACCAGCGAGTGGCACAATCACGCTGAAGGGCAATGTGTCTGGCCAACCTGTTCAGATGGGAATGGAACTCGAACTTCCTGAACAAGAAGCCGAGCACGACTCGATCGGTCCCGTTTGGGCTCGCCAACGAATTCGACAAATTTGGAACCGTGACGTCGGTGCCGAAACACCAGCGGGCCGCGCGGAGATCACCGAGTTGGGACTGAAGCATCAACTGATGACTCAGTACACGTCGTTCATCGCCGTTGAGAAAGAACTTTCCGAAGCACCTCAAGGACAACTGATCACCGAATCGGTTCCAGTCATGACACCGGAAGGCATGACGCAGGAATCAGCCGGCCGATCGGTCGCCGCGGCGAAACCTGCACCTCAACACCAAGCGTCCACGAACTCCACACCCGCTGTGCCAGCCGCCGCTGCCCCGGCAACAGTCTCAACACCGTCGCCCGCCTCCACCCCCTCGTCGGCTCCTCGATCGAGCGGCGGCAACTACGGGGGCGGCGGTGGAGGAGGCGGCGGACCGATTGGCCCGATCACCGGGATCGTTTCGCTCGGCGGTGCGGCCGCCGCAATGATGCGTCGACGCAAGTCGCGAAGCAACAAACAGGATGTGGTCCGATGAGTGCCAGCGAATCACTGCTTGCAACGCTTCCCAAGACCAACGGCACATCAATCCAATCGATGTGCCGCCTGGGAAGCGGCTGGCTCCGGCGGATCCCTGTGACGCTGCTGGTGTCAGCCATCGCCCTCGCGGGGTTCGCCTTCCCCAGCCTGACCGCTGGTTTGCAATTGGACTTTGCCTCCGTCGAATCCGGACAATGGTGGCGTCTTCTGTCCGGTCACCTCACCCACTTTGGCGGCGGTCATTTGTTTTGGGACTTGCTGATGTTCGCGGTCTTGAGTGCTGCTTGCGAACGACAGAATCCACGTTTCTATCCCATCGCGCTGATTGCGATGTCAGTTGGTATCTCCGCGACCATCCTGTTCTTGTGCCAAGACGTCACCACCTACCGAGGCCTGAGCGGCATCGACACGGGATTGTTTGTTTGGTTCCTCGCCAACCAAATCCGACAATCTGTCGCCGACCGAGACCGCACGTTCACGTGTTTCTGGACCGCCGCCGGAATCTTGCTTCTCGCCAAGCTTGGCTACGAATTCACCACCGGCGAGATCCTCTTCGTCAACGCCGAAGGTTTTACACCGCTGGTCGAATCCCACCTCTCCGGCGCCGCCCTCGGAGCGATCGCTGCCAGCGCCACAATGTTCTTCCCCCGCGAGCCAGAGCTCCAGTAGCTGACCGAGACCCCTCGGTCAGCATCCACGTCCAACCGACTGAGAGGCCTCAGTCGGTTACGTTTCGGAACGATACTGCACTCGTTCCACGCCGGCGCATGCTGACGAAGTTCCCACCGAACGAATCCAAGCCCTCACCACATGTAGCCGACTGAGGCCTCTCAGTCGGCCGAGCACTGAAAAACAACCGCGAAAACGAGGATGGCTTTCCGACTGAGAGCCTCAGTCGGTTACGTTTCGGGACGATACTGCACGCGTTCCACGCCAGCGCATGCTGACGAATTCCCAACCGAACGAATCCAAGTCCCCACCACATGTAGCCGACTGAGGCCTCTCAGTCGGTTACGAAGTGGGCGTCTTGGAGGTCTGGGAGATACAGCCTGAACTCGCTTTCTTTCAGCCCGGCTTTCACAGAGTTGTTCTGAATGTACTTACGGAATTTCTGGAAGTGGTCCCCGTCCCGCACGAGATGATCGAAGCTTTCAGGTTGCCACAACCGGCCTTTGTGCCCGAGCAACTCGTTGATCCGTAGCGACTGGTAGTGTTTCCAATTTCGACACTGGTCCTTCAATGTCACGTTGCGATCAAAGCACACCAAAACGTGAACATGATTCGGCATCACAACGAAGCCACCCAGGCTGTATCGCGGTCCATCGAAACGCAGGAGGTTCTCGGCGACGACGTTGGAAACGTTTGGGTCTCGCAGCGGGCACGCCCCGTGCAATTCATCGAGACTGGCTTCCAGGATCGTTGCGAATTGTCGAGCGAACTGGCGTCGGACTCCCCAGTCCAAACGACCGAATGCCGCAGTCCAATCGGAAGCGTTTGGATCAATCCCAAGCCGCCGGAGCGCATCGGCTCGCTGTCGCTGCCACAAATCGAACACGGCTTGCGGGATCGAATCGCGAGTGCGGTAGGTGATGAAGTACGTCGCCCCCGGCTGTTCCCAATGGGGAAGAACACCGTATGTGACGGAGTACTCCTGCTTCGGATCAAAGAATCCAAACTGGCGACGAACGTTCGACATCCACTCAATTTAACCCCCAACCACCCACCATGTAGCCGACTGAGGCCTCTCAGTCGGCCGAGCACTGAGATTCAGCACTGAAGATGCGGGGTGGGCCTCCGACTGAGAAGCCTCAGTCGGTTACATATTGGGGATCGAGTCCTGCTCCGGACGTCCTCCCTTCCTCCACATGATGAATTCCCATGGGACGAAGCCCAGCATCCTCCACCACGTAGCCGACTGAGGCCTCTCAGTCGGCCGAGCACTGAAATTCAGCACCGAAGATGCGGGATGCGTCTCCGACTGAGAAGCCTCAGTCGGTTACGGGAAGCGTTCTCGATCGCGTTCCATCCCCCCGAGCTGATCCGTCATATCGGAGGATAAACGGACGAAAACGACCGGTAGATTCGCGAAACGCTCCCCTACCTCGGATTCTTTGCCGTCGCTTGAAGACGGTTCGCTGAGGTGACTAAGCTGATGCGGTCTCGCCTCGATCTCACCTGGGTTTTCACAACCATGAAACGCCTCTGCTCGCCCGTCCTTGCACTCCTGTTTCTCGCGACCTCACCTGTCCAAGCGAGCGATCTTCAGATCCCCGTCATCAAAGATGGCGAGGCACAAATCATCAAGGAACTGGAAGACTCGGACTACTGGATCCGCCATGACCTGTGGGTGGAAACGGAGTTCGACTTGGACGGCGATGGGAAGCTCGACCGGATGCACGTCAGCGTCACGCGTCCAACGCAAACCGATACCCAGTCGCTGAAGCTTCCGGTCATCTACAACTCAAGTCCTTACTTCGCGGGGACCACCGGTGCCGATGAATCCTATTTCTGGGACGCCCGACAAGAACTCGGTGCCGAACCACCCAAACGATCCGCTGCTCCCGCGATTGAACGCGAAGGCACACGCCCGATCATCTCCAAACGACATGTCAAAGACTGGCTGCCTCGTGGGTTCGTCGTCGTTCATTCCAGTGCCCCAGGCACCGGCCTTTCGCAGGGTTGCCCAACGGTCGGTGACGATCCCGAAGCGTTGGCTCCCAAAGCCGTGATCGATTGGTTGTGCGGACGCGGCAAGGGATTCACGGAACCCTTCGGTGGCGAACCCGTGGAAGCCTATTGGTCGTCAGGCAAAGTCGGCATGACGGGGACCAGCTACAACGGGACGATCCCGTTGGCAGCCGCAACAACAGGAGTCGAGGGACTGGAAGTCATCATCCCCGTCGCTCCCAACACGTCTTACTACCACTACTACCGTTCCAATGGATTGGTACGCCATCCCGGTGGTTACCTCG
This sequence comes from Rhodopirellula bahusiensis, assembly GCF_002727185.1. NCBI lineage: Bacteria > Pseudomonadati > Planctomycetota > Planctomycetia > Pirellulales > Pirellulaceae > Rhodopirellula > Rhodopirellula bahusiensis. Next base: position 114,680 of record NZ_NIZW01000003.1, on the reverse strand, counting down.
GGGAAGACATCGACATCCTGTACGACTTCATTCACAGCGGTGGCGATGAAGAGATTCGAGCGTACTGCGATTGCCATATTCGTGACGAACAGATGATGGCCAACCAAGACCGAGCGACCGGTGACTACAACGATTTCTGGTACTCACGCGATTACTTGAACCGCGTCGATGGAGTGAAAGCGGCGGTGCTCATGGCGCATGCCTTCAATGATTGGAACGTCGTTCCCGAACACAGCATCCGGATTTACGAAGCGTTGAAAAAGAACGGTGTCGAAACTCAACTGTTCATGCACCAAGGCGGGCACGGCGGGCCTCCACCGATCAGCATGATGAATCGCTGGTTCACTCACTATCTCTATGGCGAAGACAACGGCGTCGAAAAGGGTTCGAAGTCTTGGATTGTTCGCGAAAAAGATGAGCGGACCAAACCAACCGAGTACCCGGAATACCCGCACCCGGAAGCAAAAGACGTGATGGTCTATCCGGTTCCTGGTGCTCCCCAACGCGGGCGTTTGCGGACATCCCCCCTCACCGAACCAATCACGGAAACATTGATCGACAACTTTTCGTTCCCAGGCGAAGCGTTGGCACAAGCCGAATACACCGAACATCGCTTGATCTACGCCACGCCCGAATTGAGCGAACCAGTTCATCTCTCAGGAACACCGCGAATCAAACTGCGACTTGCGTGCGATCGTCCCGCCGCCAACCTGAGCGTCTGGTTGGTCTCGCTGCCTTGGAACACAAAGAAGAACTCCAAGATCACCGACAACATCATCACTCGCGGATGGGCCGATCCTCAAAACATCGAATCCATGCGAGAAAGCAAACCGCTCGTCCCGGGCCAGTTCTATGACATCGAGTTCGACCTGCAACCCGATGACCAAGTCATCGCCAAAGGACAACAGATCGGACTGATGGTCTTTTCCAGCGATCGCGATTACACGCTGCATCCCACGCCGGGCACCAAGCTCACGATCGATCTTCAGCACACTCAACTGAGTTTACCTGTTGTCGGCGGAACGCTTCCGCTCGAATCGCAGGACTGATCAGCGAGCTCGTCAACTGAAGACGACTTGCTCGCGGAAGTCGTCTTGGTCGCTCAAAGCGATAGGCGAAGATCAAACACCATGCGGGTGTCGAACCAGTCGTCATCGGCGGCGGTGATGCCGGTCGCGAATCCGAATTCCCACAACCCCATGTCGTTCTCGGGTCCCAGTACAAAGCGGGCACCCGGGTAGAATTCGATCGCGGTTTCACCGTCGACGGCCTGCAGCGTGCCCGCTGAATCGTGATAGCCGCCATACAGAAACGATAGTGTTCGTACCTCGAAGGTCGGCAAGAATGCGAACACATCGCTTTCCGCTGCGATCGTGCTGACACCCCAGCCCGTGGTCAACACATCTCCGGCGACGCCAGCGGTTCCTTTGATGGGAGTCCAATATTTGACTTCGCCGAAGACGTAGGTTTCTGGACGAAGACAGCGTCGACCCAGCAATCCAAATTCCAGCGACGTGTGACCGGTTCCCAGGCCTCGGTCGGCGGGACCGCTTGCCAAATAGGTTCGAAAGATTGTCGCAACCTTCGTGCGTTTGCCATCAACCAACAGAGCTTGAGCACCCAGGACGATGTCACCGAAACCGGTCGTGTTCCCGTTCACTTCCGGGTCCACGGACCGCATCGTGTACTGCGTCAACGCCATCAATCGCTCCGTCCCCGCAGCAAGTCGAAAGATCAGATCTTGCGAGTTCACGCCCGACTCATTGTCTGGCGGGTCGCCCCAGTAATACTCCGCTCGATCCGGCGTTCGCAGCCCGTGGTCGACTTGGTAGCGGATGCCCACGTGAGCTGGAACGATCGCTGTGTCCAAAACGTTGGGAGCAAACATCACTCGTTCGTAACCGATGCCACGATCACGCGAACGATTTTGACGAAAGTGAGCTCCGGGGCTGAGACGTTCCAACGCTTCGTGAATGTTTGGGAACGAGAGATCCTGCCAAGGAGTCCACTGGCTGGAAACCAGTTCGCGGCATTGATTGCAGCCGCAGCCCACATCGCACCCCGACTCGCAATTGCAAGTTGACTGACAACCACAACTCGAACCAACCGGGTTGTCACCGCCAATCGCCAACCAATCCGCGGATTCGCCGACGATGGGCTCAGGGTAGATGCTCGGTGAGCCGATCGAAATCGACTCGATTTCGCCACGCGGGACGGGAAGCGGTTCAAAAAGAGGTGCTTCGATCAAACCTTCCGCGTGCAGCGGTGCGTCCGAGAGCGAGTCATGGCGCAGCAGCGGGGCACCGAGGTCGTTCCACACCACCGGATCTTGAGCCGAAAGCGGAAACGCCAACACGGCGTGCGAAAGCAGCAGAGCGATGAGGACGGGTTTGATCACACTTCGTCGCGGGGCCTGGATGTTGCGGCAGTTCACTTCGCGAGTCAAAGTGAAGTCACGACAACCGTGAAAGCATGTCGTGAAACTAAGAGTGGCTGTCTGTATCGGTAATATCGTCTGGAAGTATGCACGCAAATTAGCTAATCTCCGACCGCATACCAAGATTGGGGCTTGCTAGAGTCAAATGGATTTGACGGCACCCAGCCAACGTTCGGAAAGGAATCCGATGCAGAATCTTGCGGTCCATTGGCACGAGGGACTGTTCCTCCGACCACACCATCTTCAAGCATGGGATCGCCATTGGCAGGAAAGCCAAGCGGCGTCTTCACGCTGGCAGAACCCCTACAGCTATGGACTGGCGAGCATCTCGATCAATGCGGATGCGCTCGCGTTGGGATTTTTCCAACTCGACGGCGTCCGAGCCAAAATGCCGGAGGGCACGTTGGTGGAATTGGCCGTGGGAGAATCAACCGAACGAGTTGACCTGCGAGCTGGATTTGCCGTTTCCGGTGCCACTCCCTCGACTTCCGAAACATCGGACGCTGCTCACGAAACCATTCCGGTTGGTGGCGGCGACAGCGTCGACGTGTTCCTTGCGGTTCCTCGGTTACAGCTTGGTGTTTCCAACGTGGCCGAAGGCGATCAAGCCGAAGGAGCCCGTTTTCGACAACTTCAGATTCATGTTCCGGACGAAACCGATGGCGCCAGCGTCGAGCCCGTCCTGTTTCGCCGCGTCAACGCCGTCCTCAAACTTTCGACCGAAGACCTGACCGGTTACGACGTGTTGCGGATCGCTCGTGTGAAACGAGGCACGGTTGGGGGAGCGATCGCGGAACTGGACGAACGGTACGTCCCACCGTTGATGGATTGTGCCGCATGGTCCCAAATGAGACAGCGGTTTCTGCGGCCGATCCACGACATGATGATGCTCAAGATCGAACTGTTGTCGCAGCTTGTCAATGATCGCAGCGTTCGAATGGACGCCGAGCAACCCGGTGACCTCCAACGCATCTTGATGCTTCAAACGCTCAACCAAGCCGCTGCGGTTCTCGGTGTTCTGAATCAATCCAGCGGCGTCCATCCGTGGAACGCTTACGTGGAACTCAGCCGTGTCGCCGGGGGTTTGGATCTGTTTGGTGAAACACGATCTTTGCAGGCGATCGCCGCTTACGATCACGATGCAATCGGCCCGCTGTTCCAAGAGTTGCGACGACGAATTGAATCGCGAATCGCGTCGGTCGGCCAGAACGCCTACCAACAACGCTTCTTCATCGGAGCAGGTTTGGGCATGCAGGTCAGCCTGGACCCGCAATGGTTGACAAGCGATTGGCAGTGCGTTTTGGGCGTGCGTCGTGGCAAACTCTCCGCCGCGGGACTCGACAAGCTGCTCTCGCCTGGTTTCCTCGATTGGAAAATGGGCAGTGCCCGACAAGTCGAAACGCTGTACAGCAAACGCGCGATGGGATTGGAACTGAAACCATTGCGAGAAGTCCCCCGAGTCTTGCCGTCTCAATCGGACTGGAGCTTCTTCGAGATCAGCGGTCGCGGCCCGGCCTGGACCGACGTCTTGGACACCGGCACGATCGCACTTCGAATTCGCGAACAATTGATTGACGATCCGCAAAAGTTGGCGGGCAATCAAACCCTGAAGGTTCGCATGGACGCTCACACTACTTCCTTGCAATTCGCGATCTTCGCGACCAAGCGATCGGATTCAGTGTGATGAATGAATCACTCGAACAATTTGCGGACGACTACACCGAATGCGTGCTGGCGTTGATCGACAGGTTGCATGCCGACGAGCCCTTGGATCCCGTCGCCATTCACCAAACTTTGTCGCAACGTTTGACCGAAGCGCGGCAAAGTCATCATCACGATGATCGCTGGGAAGAAGCGATGTACGCGTTGGTTTCCTTGACCGACGAGTTGTTGCTGGAGATGCCATGGTCCGGTCGATCTTGGTGGAACGATCACGTGTTGGAAGCCAGCCTGTTTGGTTCACGTGATTGCAGCGAACGCTTCTATCAGATGGCTGCCGTCGCCAGTCGTGAATCCTCCAACGGCGTGTTGCGAGTCTTCCACGATTGCGTCCTGTTGGGATTCCGTGGCGTGTACTCCATTCCAGGTCTGTCAGAAGCCACCACGAAAGAACTGGGTATTCCAGCAACGTTGGAACTTTGGCTGGAAAAGACACAGCACCAACTCAGCAGCGATGCTGCCGAGATGGCCCCTTCAGCGCGCCTGCACCGATCTCTGAGTGGAGCGGCACCGAACACGACGCGACGAAGCATCGTTTGGTGGACGGTCGCGGCGGCAACGATGTTGATCGCCAACATCACGATGTACACGCTTTCGGCGGGAAAGTAATGCCAATCCCATACAACTCGACGAGAACGATTGATGTCCGATGAGCCAACGCCCAGTCTGAAAGATCGCCTGAAATCGCGACTGAACGTGTCGTTGGCCGCTATGGTTGCCGCGTTGGTGGGAATTGGTCTGCTGGTCTTGGCCGCAGCCGCTTGGTTGGTCTACTCAATCGACCCGACGCGAATCGCTTGGGGCGACTACATGACGCTTCAGCGTGGTGTTTGGTTGCTGGCTCTTTGGGCACTTTCCTGCGTGGTCACCTATGTGACGGTACGTATTTGGATGGCGGACATTCCGCTCGGCGACGCTCGCGTTCGCGCCGGTTGGAAAACGGGCATGCAGTTGCTATCGCAGCATAGCGTGGGACTCAACCAAATCCCTTGCTTCTTGGTGTTGGGCTGTGAAACACGACATCAACAAGAATCGTGGCTCGGATCCGAAGGGGCTCCCGTCGCTCAATCCACGTCGGAAGGCTCTCCCGCGATCGATTGGCATCTTTCCAAAGATCGCTTGCTGATCTTCTGCCGAGACATTGGTGTGTATGGGACACTCCTGCGAAGCGGAACATCGGACGAACACGCCGAGCAGCCAAAATCAGTTCCAGACCATGTCGCCGAAGCATCTGATTCACCGTCCACGTCACCGTCGGATGCAAACGCCAGCGAAGAGCCCGTAGTGGACAGCGACGAATCATCCATGGGTGATTCAATCGACGACGCGGTAGAAACGGAACCTCGCGCCGAACCACTTGCCGCCGGTTCAAACCCATCCGCCGTTGCCGTGGCTCAGCCTCAAACTCAGGCAGCAAAGACACAGTCCACCTCCGTCGCTCACGCCATGCAATCGCTCGAACGAGCCGATCGCTTGGTCCAAGACGCTCAATCGATCCGACCGATGGCTCAGCCCACTCGGGCGATCCCTGATTCGCTGTCCTCCGTTCGCACCACGCAATCACAGCAAGAGCTATCCGATTTGTGTGCACGATTGCGAGCCGAACGATTTCCTCACGCACCAATCAATGGCACGCTTGTGATGGTGGATTCGCGAATGATCGCCGAAGGAGGCTCTTCGCCCGGTGAGTCGGGCCGAAAAATCGGACGAGCGATCCGTCGCGACCTCGATCAGATGCAATCCGAATTGGGAATCGCCAGCCCGGTGACCATGATGATCGCCGAAAATGATCATCCCGACGACTACAAAGAACTGCAACGACGCTTGCGGATGGTGGAACAACAATCGTCGGTGGCATTGGGCAAACCATTTGTCTCGGAAGAGATTCCCACCGGCGAAGCAATGAACCAATTGGCAAATGACACGATTCGAGAGATCGAAAATCGTGTCAAACAGGTTTTCCAAGTGCCGCGTTCGCTCACCCAACCTCAAAACCATCGCTTGGTTCGCGTTCTGATCCAGTGTCGTCGCTGGCGTTCCTCGCTGCGAAGCATGATGGTCGAAAGCTGTGCAGCGAATCCGGTGGACATGTCGTCTTCGCATTCCGGAAGCATTTCGGAAGTCAACGCACCAATCGTCAGTGGTCTGTTTGTCGCATCGCCAGGCCAGCGTTCGGCCAAGAGCAACGGAGCGAAGGGACACTTCTTTGAGTCCATCGTCGCACACATGATCGACCAACAAAATCATTTGGCTTGGACGTCGGAAGAACGACAGGCCTGGCGACGTCACCAGCGATTCGCGGCGTCGCTGATGGTGGTCACAGGAATCTTGATCGCACTATTTCTCATTCAACTTTGGACCTTGTTGCGACCCATCATTTTCACTTGATGCCATTCAGCGCTTTTGGATGATTCCACGCATTTCTTAAAAAAAGGAATCAAAGTGACTCAGGGTTCAGAATCGAAAAGTCGATTCAATCGCTACAGGCAAATATCCAGACAGTGATGAGTGTCCGCCAAACCAAGACTCGACTTCGTTCATGACAATTGCCGAACTCTCAATGCTGACCGCTCCCGTGTCTCCGGACTCGCCTTCTGGCGAAAGTCTTGAGTACGACGCACGGTTTGTTGAGATGACTCGGTTGGCAGAAGGCACTCGGGAACAGCAATACGGCAAGACTGTCATTGCTGCTCAACCGCCGGAATGGCGGACCATTCACCACCTTGCGATTGAGATGGCGAGCGAGACTCGTGATCTGCGATTGGCCGTTCTTTTGGTCGAAAGCCTGACGCACCTAAAGGGACTCGACGGCCTGACCGAATCGATGACGCTTCTTCGCGATTGGGTCCGCGACCATTGGGACGATGTTCATCCGCAACTGGATCCCGAAGACAACAACGATCCGTTCATACGAATCAATGCCCTTGGTCGTCTTTGCGAACCCGAGCGATTGCCATCGATGATCGGCCGGATGACCTTGGTCGAATCGCTGCCTCATGTGGTGGTGACGCTCAACGACGTTCGTCGGTCGCGTGGCGAGCTCAATGCGAGTTCATCCGCGGATTCCCCCACGCCGATGGAAGTGGAAGCCGCTTTTTTGGCGTTGCCGGTTGCCGAGCTTCGACATCGCTATGAAGCCTGCCAACAAGCCGAAAACGCACTGCTTGAGACGGTGGAATTCCTGGACCAGCATCTCGGAACCGGGATTTGGGAAACCAAAGAGCTGTCGTCCTGCCTGTCCGCGTGCAGCCAATTATTCAAGACACACCTTCGACAACGTTTGTCCGTTTCGGATGCCGCGGTCAAAGATGTCAGCGGCGATGAATGCGAGCCAGCCGCTTCCCACGACACTTCCAATCAGTGGGACTCCGGGGATGTTGACGAATCAATCATCAGCCTCAGCCGTATTCGGGTTCAGTCACGTGAAGAAGCCGCGCAAGTTCTCGACGCGGCGACGAAGTACTTCGAGTTGTACGAACCATCCAGCCCGGTGCCGTTGTTGCTGCGTCGGGCTCGCCGGATGATCAACCAAGACTTCGTCGACATCATTCGCGAACTCGCACCCGATGCGCTCTCGCAAGCAAGAAACCTGGCTGGCCAGTTTGACGACTGAATCCTAGCAGTCATCAAACCCAACCATTCACAAATTCACCCTATCGCCGCTGTTCTGAAAAGGAAAGCTGATGTCCGAAAGCAGCCAAAAATTCATTGCTCGTAACCGTCCGCCTCGCGTTCAAATCGAATACGACGTGGAAACTTACGGTTCCGAGAAGAAGGTTCAGCTTCCTTTCGTGATGGGAGTGCTTGCTGACTTGTCGGGCAATCCGTCCGAGCCACTCGAAGACGTCGCCGATCGAAAGTTCCTGGAAACGGACATCGACAATTTCGACGACCGTTTGAAATCGATGAAGCCACGCGCTGCGTTTCAAGTGGACAACACGCTGACCGGCGAAGGCAGCCTGAACGTCGACTTGACCTTCGAGTCCATGGACGATTTCACACCTGGCCAAATCGCCAAACGTGTGGAACCACTCAACAAGTTGCTCAACGCACGCACGCAATTGGCTCAGTTGGTGACCTACATGGACGGCAAAGCCGGCGCCGAAGAATTGGTGTCCCGATTGATCAACGATCCTGAACTGTTGAAAGAGCTCGCTGAGAAGCCGCTCGAAATTGATGAATCTGATTCGGCCGCAGAAGCCGCCTGATCGAATCGTCACACCAACACCCACCACCAATCTCGAAGGACTCAAGGATGAGCGAAACACAATCGGAAACCACGGAAGCCGCTCCCGACGTCAGCGACACCATCACACTGGACACGTTGTCTGAATTGTTGGAAGCCGAATTCAAGCCACGCACCGACGACGCCGGGCTGGCTGTCACACGAGCCGTCAACACGCTCGCCGCTCAACTTGTGACCAGCGAAATGGTTGCCGAGAGCGACGTGATCAAGACGATCGAAGCCTTGGTGGCGGAAATCGACGGCAAGATCTCAGAGCAAATGAATGAGATTTTGCACCACGATGACTTCCAACAACTCGAAGGCGCATGGCGTGGTTTCTCACACTTGGTGAACAACACCGAGACCGATGAGATGCTGAAAATTCGCGTCTTGAACATCTCCAAGAAAGACCTTCACAAGACGCTGAAGAAGTTCAAAGGAACCGCTTGGGATCAAAGCCCGATCTTCAAGAAGCTGTATGAAGAAGAGTACGGCCAATTCGGTGGTGAACCCTACGGTGCATTGATCGGTGACTACTACTTCGATCACTCGCCAGTCGACGTCGAATTGCTGGGCGAGATCGCCAAGGTCTCCGCCGCCGCACACGCACCATTCATCACCGCCGCAGCACCTTCGCTGATGCACATGGATTCGTGGCAAGAACTCGGCAATCCTCGTGATTTGACCAAGATCTTCCAAACTGTCGAATACGCTTCATGGCGTTCGCTTCGCGACGACGAAGATTCGCGTTACGTCGGTTTGACGATGCCACGCTTCCTGTCACGCCAGCCTTACGGTGCCGCGACAAATCCCGTCGAAGAATTCGCGTTCGAAGAAGAAACCGCGGGTCCTGACCACAGCCGATACGTGTGGTCCAACAGTGCCTACGCGTTCGCTGTGAACATCAACCGCTCGTTCAAAATGCACGGCTGGTGCTCACGCATTCGTGGCGTGGAATCGGGCGGAGCAGTTGAGAAGTTGCCCGTTCACGTGTTCCCAACCGATGATGGCGGCGTGGACATGAAGTGTCCAACCGAAATCTCGATCAGCGATCGACGGGAAGCGGAATTGGCGAAGAACGGAATGATGCCATTGGTGTTCCGCAAGAACAGCGATTTGGCCGCCTTCATCGGTGCTCAGTCACTGAACAACCCCAGCTTGTTCGAAGACGACGACGCAACCGCCAACGCTCGTTTGTCGGGTCGTTTGCCGTATCTGTTTGCCGTCTGCCGCTTTGCACACTACTTGAAGTGCATCGTCCGCGACAAAGTGGGTTCGTTCAAAGAACGTGCCGACATGCAAGTCTGGCTCAACAACTGGATCAGCCAGTACGTCGACACCAACCCAGCAACCGCATCGGAACTGGACAAAGCTCGTCGTCCGTTGGCAGGTGCAGAAGTGGTCGTCGAAGAGATCCCAGGTAACCCGGGATACTACACCGCCAAGTTCTTCTTGCGTCCTCACTTCCAACTGGAAGGTTTGACCGTGTCATTGCGACTCGTTAGCAAGCTGCCGTCTGCCAAGGCCGCTTGATCATTCGTCTTTGACACCATTCCAAACAACATTCATTCCAGGAAACTGAAACCATGATTTTTTTGAAGTTCACCACCGAAATCAAAGGCGACGCAAGCGTCTCTGGTTACGAAGATCAGATCAAGTTGACCTCGGTCTCTTTCGGTGCCAATCGTACCGTCGCAAGTGTTGCCGGCAGCTCGGCTCGTGAGACCGGTTCGCCCGCGTTCACCGAGCTGAACTGCTCGAAGGACTTCGACATCGCCTCGACTGAACTGTTCATGCAAAGTGTCTCGGGTGCTTCGCTGCAAGGCGCAACCCTGACCTACTTGCAAACGGACAACGAAGGCAACCCACAGGTTTACTTGACCGTGACATTGGTTGACCCGATCGTCACCAGCTACTCACAGTCGAGCATGGGCGACAGCAAGCCTTGCGAAAACTTCACGCTCAACTTCACCGAGATCAAAATGGCGTACACCAAGTACGACGGCGACTCGGCGAAGAAAGCAACCGAGAAGGGCTGGAACCTGTCGGAACAGAAAGCCGCCTAGGCTGAGCTGTCATGGCATCCAACGAACCGATCGAACAACCGTCATCCTCGCTACTGGATCGATTGATCCGTGGCGAGAACGGTGGCGGTGGCGACGTTCGTGTGGTGCCAAATCCCGGATCGCGCGGCGGTGTTTCACGCCGTCAACGTCGCCAACAGATGGCGATATTGAGTTCGCAAATCGAACGCGATCTGTTGGCGTTGTTTGGAACACGCCGAATGTCCGAGGACACCGATCTGTCGGCTTGGCCGTTGGTTCAAAAGAGCGTTTTGAACTATGGCGTTCCTGATTTGACGGGCAGGACCAGCAGCGGATTGGACCTGCGACTTCTTCAACGAGAATTCACCGAAGCGATTCGGTGTTTCGAACCTCGTTTGCGAGCGGACACTCTGAATGTCACGTGTCGCTTGAACGAATACGTGCGTGGCGACGTGATCGTGCAAATCCAGGCCCTCTTTGGCCCCTCCGATGCGTTGGAGTCCTTTGCGATGGGCATCTCAATCTGCCTGGGCAATGGCCAATGCCAAAAAGTGGTGCCAGGAAACGGCCAACGCCGAGCGGCGTAGTTGGATTTTGGTCAGCGAATTACCTCTTGGGACGCAAGGCCCAATTGTGCTATTCAGCAAGAACCGTGATGAGTGTCACGGTCAAAAAGACCACAGCCCACGAGTTTGTGCTGGAAAGATGGCTTGGCCAATCATCCGCGCCCACTCGACTCCTTCGTTCACCTCGGTTGGATTTGACGCATGGAAGCTCAGTTCCTCGATCATTACAACCGAGAACTCGGCTACCTGAGAGAACTGGGGGCGGAGTTCGCACAAGAATACCCCGCGGTCGCCGGCCGCTTGGGCATGGACGAATTCGCCTGCGCCGATCCTTTCGTCGAACGATTGTTAGAAGGATTCGCGTTTTTGGCGGCGCGAGTGCATCGCCGCTTGGATTCCGAGTTTCCACAACTCACCCGCGGATTGCTGCAATCGATCTACCCGCACTACACGCGGCCGATCCCATCCGCGGCGATCGTTCAAATTCACCCGGATCCCGACGAGGGATCGCTGGCCAGCGGCTACCGTTTGCCCCGCGGCTCTCGTTTGCAGGGTCCGTCCAGCCAAACCTGCCCGACGCCTTGCCGATTCGAAACAACCGCTCCGGTTGATTTGTGGCCGATCCAATTGGTGGACGTTGAATGGGTAGAACGTGGCACCGCGACCCGTCGCCCGATGCCTTCCATCATGAAGGGCATGCCCTGTCGTGCGGCACTGCGAATCACGCTTCAAACCACGGCTGGTTTGCCGATGTCGGCACTCGACCTGGACAGCCTGCCGATTCATCTTCGCGGTGGCGAAACCGCGCACCAGTTGCTTGAGCTACTCATCGCCCATCAGAACGGCATCGTTGTCGGCGACGCCGCTTCGGATCAATGGCAACGACTGGATTCGGCATCGCTGGTCGCTGGTGGTTTCGATGACGCAGAAGCATCGCTACCCGGCGAGCCTCGTTCGTTCAGTGGATACCGATTGCTGCAAGAGTATTTCTTGTTGCCCGAAAAGTTCCTGTTCGTAACCCTAAACGGGTTGTCCCACGCGGTTTCGATGGCAAAGGGAAACCAGCTCGAAATCATCATCGGAGTTGACCAATCGCAGAAGGATTTGGTGGGACGTCTCAACCGTGAACACTTGGCTTTGCACTGTGTCCCAGCAGTCAACTTGTTCAAGCAACGCGCGGATCGAGTCCCGATTTCGGAAACCAAATCCGAACACCAACTGTTGGTCGACCGCAGCCGACCGATGGACTTTGAAATTTGGTCGGTCGAACAACTGCTTGGTCACGGAACATCGGCTCAGCAAGAAGTCGAGTTCCTGCCGCTTTACGCGCCACCAACCAACATGGCCGCTCGTCAGCAACACGCGGCCTACTACACGCTCGATCGTCGTCCTCGGCAACCTTCGACGAACCAACGTGAATACGGTCATCGCTCACCGTACTTGGGAACAGAAGTCTTTGTGACGCTGACGGATTCGAGTCAACGACCATCGCGGCATCCGATTCGCCAACTGTCGTCCACGGTCTACTGCACCAACCGCGACCTCGCCCTGCTGAAACCTGAAGCGGGTTGGCGGGACGCGTTCACCCTGGATGGCCCCGGACCGGTTGCCTCCATCAGTTGTCTGTCCGGCCCAACCACTCCCCGAGCACCGCTGACCACCGAAGATGGCGAGACGTGTTGGCGACTGGTCAATCACTTGACGTCAAACTTCCTCTCGCTGTGCGATCGCGAAAAGTCGACGGATCCCAACTCGAATCATGCGGCGGCGTTGCTGCGGCAAACGCTGTATCTGTATTGCCCAGAAGACTTGCCCGCGACACGTCGCCAAGTGGACGGGATTCTATCGGTGACCAATCAAGCGGTCACACGGCAGATCCCCATGCCCGGCCCCATCGTTCACGGTCGAGGCGTGCACCTGGAATTGGAGTTGGACGAGTCAGCGTTCGAAGGCGGAGGTGCGTTCTTGTTAGCGGGAGTGCTGGATCGTTTCATGGCACGCTTTGTGTCTTTGAACAGCTTCACGCAAACGTCGCTCCGCACGCCCACACGTGGCCCGGTGCATCGATGGCCAGTTCGCACCGGGAAAACCGCACTGATCTAGCCACCGCATCAACCTCGCCATTGGCCGGGTTCCAACCCTCACGCCGAGACATTGATTCGCCGTTCTCGTTTTGCCTGACAAGTCCATGACCACTTCAGACTCCACCGCCACCTGGGAACAGCGTCTCACGGAAGAACTCGGGAAACCGGTTCAGTCGCTCGATTTCTTTCAGGCGATGCGACGAATCGAAGCCGAGTCACCGACGCTGCCACGAGTTGGTCACGCCAGACAAACGAGCCAAGAGGCCGTTCGGATCCGGCAAACATCGGCACTGGACTTTGCCCCGGCAACGATCGATCGAATCGATTCGGGACACGATGAACGCGCCCACATTAGCCAACGATTCTTTGGTCTGCTGGGGCCCGGAGGTCCATTGCCTCTGCATATGACCGAGACCGTTCGGCATGAAACCAGGCACAACGCTGACCCCACGTTGGAATCGTTTCTGAACCTATTCCATCACCGCATGGCAACGCTGTTCTACCGAGCGTGGAGCAGCAGTCGCGGTGCGGTCCAGCGTGATCGACCAGAAACGGACCGGTTCGCAGCGTACTTGGGTTCCATCTCGGGCACGCTGAATCCCGGAGCAGAATCCAACGCCGCCCCAACCTCAACTGACAACTCAGGGCTGTACTTCAGCGGCCGATTTGGGTCCACACATCGCAACGCGGAAGGTCTCGCGGCGGTGGTTTCCGCGACCGTGCATGCGGATGCGAATGTCAAGACATTTCGATTGCGGCAACTCCGTTTGGAACCAGAAGACCGAACGGTGCTCTCTCGATCGGAACGGCCATCTGGTCGCGGAGAAACCGCGGGCAGGGGTGGTCGCCTGGGACAAAGCGTTGTGCTCGGACGCAGTGTCCCGGATCGTTGCTCGATGATCGACTTGGACGTGGGTCCGATCGCGTTTGATTTGTTTCAACAACTACTTCCTGGCGGCGAGTCGCACAACACGCTTCGTGAATTGATTCGTGGTTACGTCGATCCCGGATTGGATTGCCGCGTTCGTTTGATCTTGGATCGCCACACGATCCCACGTTTGTCACTCGGACGAATCGGTGCTCTCGGCCGAAGTGCTTGGGTTCATGGGAAAGCTCCCCGCGCCGATGTCGGCGACTGTCAATTCATTCTCTAGCGTTGCACACGATTTCACCATCATGACTCTGACCCAAGCCAACCGTCCGATCGCCGTCAGCACACCGCTGGATGACGATGCGCTCGTGTTGACCGGTGTGACTTGGACAGAACAACTCGGGCGCCCCTTTGGTGGGACGTTGGATTTGGTCAGCTCTGAAGGCGACATCGATCCGCTCGACCTGCTCAAAGAACCAGTCTCGATTCGCATCGGCGATCCAGACGACTCGCCCGAATACCTGCACGGCTATGTCACACGTTTCGGTCAGGTTGGCACCAGCGCGGGCTTGTACCAATACCACGCCACACTTGCTCCCTGGATGGGATTGCTGCGACATGTTGGCGGATCGCAAGTCTTTCAACAGCAGACGGTCGTCGAAATCGCCAAAGCCGTGATCGAATCGCGAGGCTTCACCGGCGAACTGGAAGACCGACTCACGCAAACGTATCGCCAACGAGCCTACTGCGTGCAATACGGCGAATCGGACTTCCAATTCCTCAGTCGACTGTTTGAAGAAGAAGGCATCTACTACTTCTTCGAATACACCGAAGACCAACACACGCTGGTGCTTTGCGACGACGTCAGCGCCCACCAAGCGTCGGCGTCGTTTGGTTCGCTGCCCTATCACGCGGTGGAACAACCGGGCACCGAAACGTGTCTTTCGCAGTGGACCTATGAGCGCGACTTCAACACGGCGTCGTACGTGTTGCGAGACTACGATTTCCAAAAGCCTCGCGCCGAAATGACCGTTCGTCAAAACGCGTCGGACACGGCAAGCGACTGGGAATGGTACGAATTCCCGGGTCAGTTCTTCGAGACCGACGACGGCCAACACTACGCTCGCGTTCTGACCGAAGCCGCCACGTCAGACCAACACGCCACCGCCGCGGACGTGTCGACTCCCTCGGTGATCGCCGGCAACCTTTTGACGATGACGTCGCATCCCGTCGATGATCTCAATCAAGAGTACCTGATCGTGGGCCGGCATCTGATGATAACAACCGGCGATGTTTCGGCCGGCAGTGGAGGTGCACACTCCTTTCACCTGAACAATCGACTGCGGTTGCTTCCTTCGTCCATTCCCTTCCGCAGTCGACAAACGACCGAGCGGCCGATCATGGCGGGCCCTCAAATTGCAACGGTCGTGGGTCCCGATGGCGAAGAAATCTGGACCGACGCCTATGGCCGCATCAAAGTCCAATTCGCTTGGGATCTGATTGGCACCGGTGACGACCGCAGCTCCTGCTGGATTCGCGTGACGCAGCCTTGGACTGGCAAGGGATGGGGTGCGGTATCGATTCCGCGAGTTGGCGAAGAAGTGATCGTCGCGTTCTTGGACGGCAACGTGGATCGACCGATCGTGACCGGGCGGGTCTTCAATGCCGATCGCATGCCCCCGGAAGATCTGGCCGACGGGCAAGCCAAAACGGTCTTTCGCACACGCAGCACCCAAAAAGGGGACGTGAACTGTTTCCATGAGTTGACGTTTGATGACACGAAAGATGCCGAGCAGATCTACCTGCACAGCGAACGCGATTTTGTTCGAGAGGTCGAAAACAATGATTCATTGAAGGTCGGTTTCGACAAATCAGACAGCGGCGACCAAACGATCGAGATCTACAACGACCAGAACGTCCAAATCGGAGTCGGTAGCGGATCGGGAAGCCAGACCACCGAGATCGGACAAGACCGCACGACCACCATCGACGCGGGTAACGACAACCTGACGGTCAAACAAGGCGATCAAAATGTATCGGTCGAAAGCGGCGCGATCACGATCGAAGCGGCCAAGTCGATCACGATCAAGTGTGGTCAATCTTCCATTGAGCTGACGCCGTCGGGCATCAACATCCAAGCAAGCGAGATCGCCATCAAGGGTGATACCAAGATCAGCATGGCGGCTCCCGAAGTCGACGCCGCCGCTGATGCATCCATGACACTGAAAGGTAACGCATCAGCGGAACTGAGCTCCGGCGGATCGCTCACAGTCAAAGGAGCCATCGTCCAAATCAACTAGTTCGCCCCAAAAAGGGGTCAGACCCCTTTTGGGACTGAATTGGCTCACGCGTCCCTCCACTTCATTCCAATCCTTCGCTTCATCATGCCACTCTTACTCACCGCTCATCCCGCTGACGACACCGACGTGCGATTGATCTTGCGCGTCGGTCAGGAAGCACGCGTGGGCAGTAGCGAGTGGGTGGAAATGAGCCTTCCCGATGACGCCGCGTTGTCACCGGAACACTTTGTCGTTCGCTGCGGAACGGACGCGGTGATCGAGGTCCTCGAGGGACAGAATGCACTGATCGTTGCAGGAGACTCATGCGATCGGCTCACGCTGTCAGAAACGGGCCAATGCGAAACCGAATTCGTCGCCGGCCAAACCGCGTTTTCGGTTCGTTGGTCACCCGACGTGACGACCGCGACACCCAAAACGAATCCACAACAACTGGCGACTTCCGACGAAACCATCAACGATCACGCGACCATCGCCTCGCTTGCAAAAGTGATGTCGATGTCGGACGGGGCCACAGCACTGATCCAATCGCCCGATCAAACGATGGACTACCTCCAGCGTTTGATCGATGCCTCCTTGAACGACGATGCGATCCGGTTTCTCGCTGGTGCGTTGCCGGTCCGAACCGCCATCGGATGGGCGATCGATGCATCCGGCTTCGCCGATCGCGCGAGCAGTACGCTCGACCAAAGCATTCTGGCTTGGCAGACCTCGGGCGACGAAACCGACCGCCGCAAAGTCCGCGATCAACTGGCCATCAGTTCTCCTGACAACGTCACCCGTTGGATCGCTCAGGCGATCATCTTCAGCGGCGGCAGCCTGGGACCGGATGATCAACCGCCCATTCCACCACCATCGCATTTAAGCGGCGTCGCAATCATGACCTCGCATCGATGGTCCGTCGCGGCGGAGCCAGATCGAGACACCGCGATGCAGCAATGGTTGCAATCCGGCAGCGCGTTGTTGCAACGCGAACAAGACACCAAGCAAGGAAATCAGTGATGCCGCCTGCTGCTCGAATCATGGACGAACACAGTTGCCCGATGGTCACAGGCGTCGTCCCGCATGTCGGAGGCCCCATCATCGGTCCGGGAGAACCCACGGTGCTGATCGCGGGAATGCCGGCCGCGGTTTTGGGCGATGAGGCCGAGTGCACGGGCCCGCCCGACACTCTTTCCAAAGGCTCCGCCACCGTCATGATCGGCGGCAAACCCGCGGTTCGAATGGGTGATCCGACAGCACACGGTGGATCGATTGCATCCGGTGAACCCACCGTTCAGGTTGGTGGCTAGAACATGAGCAAGACCAACAACAGTCCCAACGTGACCGAATCGCGACTGCGAGATTGGCGAAACCAGCCAACCGCATCGGGATCGCGACTGCGCATCAAGGTTGCGCTGACAATCGTCCTCGCGTCCTTGCTCGGGATCTTTGTGGTCTCGGTTTGGCGTCCGCTTGAATCACCTCGTCTGTTGATTCAATCGATCGGGCCGGTGCCACCTACAAAGACACAACCTGCCCCGGTGATTCCGGCGCAGGCCGTTGCTCTTGCATCGCTGGATGCCTTCTCCTCATTCGGTCAGGCAATGCCGACGGCCAGCGTGACTCCAACGCTCTCGCTCTCCGCCGCCAATCAAATCGCACAAACCGATATCACGAACGGTACCCGACTCATTCACCTTGCCGGCACAGCGTTGGTGGTCGACGGCCATGCGATCTTGTTGTCGTTGAATTCCGAGTCGACGTTGCAAACATCGCCGCTGGACGTCTCCGAACTCCTTCGACATCTCAGCAAAACTGAAACGCCCGTGATCGTGTTGATTGACGCGATTGAAAGCGTCGGCGATTCAATCGGACGGCTGCCCGAGATGAACGCCTGGCAGTTCGCTCAGTGTCTCGATCGAGAAGTCTCCGCGTTGAGCCATTCGAATGTGTTGGTCGTCACACACCACAGCCAAATCAATCATGAGCTGATCGATCCAGCCCAACATGTCACGCCGCTGACACAAGCCGCGATGAACGGCTTCGAAGAATCCGCGGACATCAACGCTGACGGTGTGGTCTCCGTCGCCGAATGGTTGAATGTGGTCAGCCCCGAGCGTCCCGATGGCGACGACCAAGCAATTCCCCATTCCTTTTCCAGCATCCCGCGAGGACATTGGAAACGCTATTTGTTGGCGCCGGTGCAGACTGCTCTCGATCGCAAAGACGACGCAGCACCCGCGGCGAAAGCCGAAGCGATTGCGACGACATCGACAACGACCGACCTACCCAGTGCCACTCGGTCCGTTGCCGCACCGCCGAATGCCGCCCCAGAACAAGCCAAACATCACACGGTCGATGTGACCGCACCAACGCTGGCTGTTGCAATTCAGATGCACGCGGATGGCATTCGCACCAATCGCAGTGACCAGTGCAGCGAATTGTTCGAGGGACTGCAAACGCTGCTCAACGCGGATGCCACCGAAGCCACCGCGAAAACTTGGATTGACTCGCCGATTCCAGCCAACGCAACGTGGGACGAAGTGGTTTGGGCCAGATCCGTGTTGCAGCAAAACGCACCTTGGTCACTCAAGCAATCACTGATCAAGTGCCGTGTGCTCGCCAACCAAGCCGCGATGAACTCGACAGTCCGCACATGGTTCGAACCCGAACTAGCAGAAACGCAATGGGTGCGACTGGACGCTGAACGGAGCCTGTTCAGCCCCGTGCGTTCGGACTATCTGGCTCATGTGCAAGCACAAACCGAAAAAGCGATTCGCGCGTTCACAAGACTGCAAAAGGATGCGTTGGCGATCGATCAAGCCGGTGAACTGCGAGATGAAATCATCGATCACTTGAATGCATTTGTGGCGATGCCCATTCGATCCAAATCGCTGATGGATGATTCCGTTTGCCAGTTGCTACTTGAAACGATCGCATTGCAACGATGGCTGGACTCTGCCAACAGCGATTCGATGCACCAAGGCGACGCGATGATCCAGTCCGTCAAACATCGTTTGTCGGGTTTGCTGATTGAACTTCAATTGCAACAGGACCAATCATCGTCGACCATTCAAACGGTCGCGGTTTCGCGGTCCAGCGAAGGGTTCGTTGAAAGCACACGGACCCGAATCCAACGTTCGACATTGGCGGCCCAACTCGAACTAGCTGGGACGTCGAGCAAACCTGGGACCCTGGATCGATTGCAGAAAGCCGCCCAGACCGCGAGCCAAACGCTTCTGAACGCGTCAACATCCGAAGATGAAATGGTCACCGCCGTCGACCAATACAAACAACTCGTGCGTGCCCTGAAATCGGATATCCAAACGCCCGCCAAGCAAGCCGCTGCGGCAAAAGAACTGGACGCGGCAACGCAGCGTTGGTCGCAAATTCTGCCAACGCTCGTCGCCGACACGCGTGCATGTGCCGTCGATGCAACCAAAGACGAACGAGAACGTTACGCGATCTCGAACAGTCGCTACCAACGACTCGCTGCTTGGATTGGATTGCCCGCACTGCCCCGAATCGAATCCAACACCAACGTTGACGTGACCGTCCAAGGCTCGCTGGCAGTGTCAGATCGCGTGATGTTGAACATCGCGGTCCAATCGACTTCGCAATCGATGGGTTCGGGAATCTTGGGAATCGAAACCGATGGTGGTTGGTTGCAAATCAACACACTGGCTGATTCGACCATCACACCCGTGCAACGAGTCTCAGGTGAAACTGATTATCGCTCGATCGTTTCGCAAAGAGCCACATCGACCGCAACGGCGTCAGAAAAGCTGGGCCTGTTTTCGAAACAAAAGACCGCTTCGATCGAGATCCGTCGAGCGTCGCAGGCTGGAAACGCGAAGACGCCGGAAACATCCGCGATCAACCTTCGTTGGATCACTCAGAACAATATCTTTCGCACCAGTGTGCCTTTGGAATTGCCGCTGTCCGAATTTGCGGCCGCTCGATCCAGTGCCGGCGACTCGTGGATCATGCACGCCAACCGAGACCTCTTTGCGCCGTTGTGGATCCAGCCACTGGATTCGTCGTCGCAGTCCTTGCAGGTCCGTCTGCTGGGTTGGTCCGAACCGGGACGAACTTGCCCGCCGACGATGAAATCGGAGCAAGCCAAGCGGTGGCTCGCCACCCAAACGCCTCCAACCGAGTTGGCGATCCAGCCCAAACTGGCGACGGCGTTGGGACAATGGACGAAGGTCATGTTCCCTGCTTCCAAACTGGAACCCGACTCGCCGCCAATCACAGTCGCATCGCTTTGGTGCGAAGTCACCGACGCTGAAAACGATCGCGTGCAATGGATTGACTTGAGTCCTCGGGTGTATCGCCCGGACTCGCTGATTCAGCCGGTCGTGGCTTATGACCACAACGCTCGCAAAGTCGATGTGTCGATCAGCGCTCTCGCTGGCGTCGATGGACCGACACATGTTCGCATCGAACTGGTCGACTTGCTGACTCATCAGACCGTTGCCCATGGCGAACAAATGATCGCCCCGGATTCTCGCGTCACCAAATCGTTCTCGTCCGCCGCTTGCGATGGGCACCCCATCGGCGTTCGAGTGTTGAGCGACCAGTGGCCGAGTGCCTTTGTGTTTCACTTGGCGGGCAATCGCAGCGAGCAATTGCTCACGCCATCCGACGACCACGCCGCCATCGTCATCGGGGCTCCTTTGTTGCCTGATGCACCGGCCTCCCAGGACCTTCCGCCGGTGATCGTTTCCAAAGACGCTGAAACAGTCTCCGCCGATGTATGGGTTGACCTCAGCGACAAACTGTTCCACTACGGCAGCGACGTTGTGACATTGGGATTGGATCTGAATGGTGATCGCTACTTGCAGAACGAACCAACCGTTTCGGTCACCACGCCTGCCGCGATCGAATTCACTTGGGCCGGTGTGGATCCACTTGGCCAACCGGGATTAAAAAGTCGTGTCCGTCCACATCGACTCAGCGTGCCGGTGGGTGTGGTCCGAAACCAGCGTGCTCCGCTGATCGCCAGCCTTCAACGAGGCGAGCAACTCGTTTGGAGCAACCCGATCACGGCTGTGTTTGACACGTTGCCACCCAAGCTGAAGGACATCCAGATCCGATCACCGCTGCCAGCGATCTTGGGCGGGCCGGTGGAAGTTCGTGTCACTGTCGATGACGCGGGACTCAGCGAAGCGGCCTCCATCCAAGCGGCTTGGGCAACCGCCGGCCAACAAGAGTTCACGCCCGACGTGAAACCCGTTCCTGGCCAACGACTCGGTGATGGAAGCTGGGTCGTCATTCTGCCGACGGACAAACTGGCATCGGGAACACACACGTTGCTGATGCAAGCAACCGACGCAGCCAATAACCCGGGCCTGATCAAAACGCTTGCGATCGAGTTGCTGACCGAAGCCGAGTTGCAAGCTCGCCGCGAAGCCGAAGTCACCGTTCTGCAAGGCAAAATCGCCTATGTGACTCTGCCAGTCGCAGGCATGAAAGTCGCGCTCAAAGCGTTGCCAAAAGAAAAGCCTGACAATTCGGACGAAAAAAGCGTGGAACAACCCTCCCAAGCGTCGAATTTACCCCAAGAGGCACTGACCGATGCGAGCGGTCATTTCGTGTTTCCCGCCGTGAAGGCTGGCCAATACGAATTGACATTGGAAGGCCTCTATCGCGGGGATCGCTATCGCAAGAGTGTGGAGGTCGCCGTGAAACCGCCTCAGCCAACTGACCTCCCCACCATCCGCATCGATTGAAGACGAACGCCCACACATGAACGCGAGACGGTCAACAACGAACGGCATGACGGGAGCCACCCATGCGTGGCCGTTGCTGCTCGCGTGTGGCTGTCTGGTTCTCGCATCCGGCTGCACATCGTTGAACGTCTTGGAGCGTCAGGCCACCACGCCGGTCTTGATCGGCCCGGATGGAGTCGCCACTCCGCCGGCCCCGGTTCCTATGACGCTGCCGCGTTTCTTGGGAATCGATACCATCGGTCGTCGCTGCATTCGCAAGACGGTGCTGCTCGGCCAAATCACCTATGAAAAAGCAGCGACCGCGGTTCCCGCGTTGCAGCCGCCACCGATGAGTCTGCCGTCATCGCACCCTGCCAATGCGGCCTCGCCTTCACCTGCCGTCGCGGGTGCACTGAAAGTGAAAGAAGCGAAGGTCGCCACCGCCGCCAAGGTAAAAGCCCTCGGTGTTTTGGCCGGCGAAGACTGCTCCGTCAATCCACATGTGGAAGAAGCCATTCTCGCGGGACTGGACGATGTTTCGGCAGAGGTCCGCATCGCGGCCATCGAAGCGGTCATTGCCTCGCGTCGAGGATGCGATCCCGGTTGCGGAGGATGTTGCAGCATCCCGATCCGTCAAAAACTCACTCGAATGGTGTTTGAAAAGACCGGACCTTGCTGTTGGTTTGAACCCAGCTCCAAAGCCCGACGTTTGGCCCGCTTGGCACTCGATGCCTGCGGAGGCCCGGTCGAACCCGACGCCTGTGGCTGCGAAATTCAAACGGACTATCCGATTGAAGGACCACCGCCCGAACTGATCCAACAGATCCTATCGGAATAAAGTCAAGATGTGGTCACTCCGGTCAAAACCGGTAGTGGACACGACTAAGCAGGTCGGCAGGAATGATCGGGCATAATCATGTGAGCCGTTTGGGCGTTAGCCCCGGTTGCACGTGGGAGCAACGACGCTTACCGAAATAGTCCTAATGCCGTCTCTACATCCGACTCTTGCCCCACGGAAGACACCACATCCATTGCCATAGATCGTATCTTTGAATGCTCAGCCGCTACGGCCTTGAGCCACCCGCTTTCGACCGGTGTGTCGAACATTGACGTGGACAATTCAGAATCATCAATAGTGGCAAATGAAAGCTTCATTCCGCTGCTTCTTTCCAGCAAGCAACGAACACACAGAAACCGAACATCGAAGTTAGCAACACAAACAAAACATCGAAACTCAGTCCACCCTCTATGCAAAAAACATGAACCACTTCCAGGCAGTACCGAGACTAAAAGACAATGCCTACCAGATCGCATTGGCACGAATCATACTTATCTCCTCTGCCTCTTCTCAGATCACAATCCCGCAATCGGAATTAGCCACATCCCAAGCCCGCATTGCCTCAATGTCGACCGGGGAACTTGAAACAGCATTAGAAGCAAATCCCGACGCAAGACGTGAACATTCGAAAATCAATACCAGCAGACTGCGTTCCAAATTTTTCCAAGACTTCAAAGAACTTGGGTTCGACGACCTCCGGATCCAAATCTTCTGGGGCCTGTTTCAACTAGGTGTCAAAGAACAACGCAAAATCACTGATCCGCAGGGATTCTTGCCTGCCAAAACTGGACCGGGAACCAAGTTCTCAAACAGGAAATTTGCTACCATTGCCCAGACATGCGCATCCGCAGGATTGTTGTCGAACAACAACAAGCTTGCACTTTGGTCCGGCGGATACGCTGTCAGTGAATACGCTCAGAATCTTGGCTACACTTGCTTGGAGTCGACCCAACTAGGCGCCCTTCTAGAACGCGGCAAGTACTATCACCACGAAAAGGATTTGTTTCGCCTGTGGAATTATCTTTCCGATGAGTTTGTCAAGCAAGCGAGCGAATCTGACGTTCACGTATTCTGCCGAAACTTTGATCGCACCAGTGTACTATTGCGGGTTGAGATCCCGAGACTTCAAAAAGTCATGCGAGAGAAAGGAAAACAAATCAGAATCTTCTGGCATGTAGTAGTAGGCGCTTCTTCGAACCCTCATGATCTGAGGGCACTTCGCAAGGACGGAACACTAATGAAAGAACAGGCAGGAAACGAATCATTTTTCGACAATCCAGTGCTGGCAGAATTATCCATGCGGCATTTCTATCTAAACTTAACGAAAGAAGAACGTGCAAAACACGAAAAATGGGAACAAATCCTTTCAGCTAGCTACTGCTCGCCAAACGACTACCGTGTAAAATTCCGCAGTCTGAAAGATGTGGCTTTTAAAGCAATGGGTTGTTTCTCAACGTCAGACGAAACTTAGTCATCTACTGCGTCGCGGACCCATTGTCGCTCCCAGCGTCGCAACACTTGGGAACATCGAACCGTCGACTGGCTGGATCGTGCGAACCGATTGACGCTTCATTTCCGCGATCGATTGCATTTCGACCTGCACCTCTGCGGTCGGGTCGGTTTGCCGGAAAACATGAAAGCTTCGCCGGCCGCTATCGTCATACCAATGGTCTTGCGAACCAGCACCTTCGACTTGGACGATCAACATCGAATCGTGATCAGGGGCCTGCGAGGTCGGATACTCCAACCCAACCGAAACCTCGTCCCCTTGGCGACTCAGATGAACCTTCACGCCAGGAAAGTTCGCCAGCGTCTTGGTCTGTTTCGGTTGTGATCCCGCAGCAATGGAAACGCTTTCGCTCGCTAATCGCTTGGCCGAACACCACGTGTTGATCTGATAGCCAACCGCATCGCTTGGCCAACCCAAGCAATCGAATTCGGCGACCGGACACGGCTTGCCTGCCACCCACTCAAACGCGCCGTTTCGATAAGCCACTTCGGGCGATTGCTTCTCACCAGAGTTCCCCTGCCGCACCGGATGAACCTCCACCCACATCGAAAGTGGACGGTCAGCAACCTGTGCGTCGGTGCGTTGCATCGACAACTGAAAACGACATCGATTCCCTTCGACCGACGGCGTGTGCACTCCCATCCGAACCGAAGTGGCATGCCCCTCGGGCGTTGCCAACACACTGAATTGGGGAGCCCCATTGAGATACGGCAGCGTCGCCAGTGGGTGCTCCATCTGGTTGGCGATCAAATCCAACTGGTCGCCCGGCGATACGGCGAGGACCGTCGATTTGTCGCCAACGGTCGCGGTCACGGCCGTGTTGACGGACTGAATTCCAGGCAGCGTGATCGTGTCGCCAAACGTACCAACGTGTTTCGTTCCATCCGCCAATTGCAACTCGAACGTTTCGGACGATGACAACTCCTCCAATCGTTTGAGCAACTCCGTCGCTTCTTTGATATCCGTGATCGATTGACCGCCGGTGCCGCTCGCGAGAGCTTCGAACTCAACCGCTGCGGCCGCGGCCTCGTGGCTGGCCAGCCCATACCCAATGACATGCACTTGGACGCCCAGTGTCTTCGCCCGAGTCACCAACTGACCAATCGAGAAGATCGCTTCGGGGGTTGGATTGAATTGGTAGTTGCGACCGTCAGAGATCACCACAACGTCTTTGCGAACACCGTCACCCGTTCGGCTGATGTCCTCCATCGCCTTCCAAATCGACAGATAAAGCGGCGTCTGTCCCCAAGGAACGGCCGCATCGAAATGCTGACGAGCGAGCTCCAACTCCGCGATGTCAAAGCGTCCAGTCGGCAGCGCCACCTCGACATCTTCGAATGGTTGGATTGTCGGTGGGAATGGAAAACGCTTGTGATAGCGTTTCTGCAACAGTGTTTTCTGACCACCTCCATCGCCCGAATCCTTTGCTGGATCGCCCGCACGAATTGCCATTCGATGACCATACAGAACCAAGCCAACCTGTGACGGTCCAGGCTGCAGCCGACGCATCATTTCGTAAACGGCTGAACGAGCGGCTTCGAACTTGCTCGCACGTTGTGCCCCCAATGCGGAACGCCCCATCTCTTCGCCGAGAGGATCGTTCATAGACGCCGAACAATCCATCACAAACGTGATCGCACGCCCTGAATCCATCGCATCACGAATCGTGACCTTGGCTCCCTTTTGAACCGTTTGACCTCGACTGGTCACGCCAAACGCCGTTCCCGACGACATGACGGAGGATTGATAGCGATTGCCGCGAAAGTTCACCTCTGCCAACGAAGCCCGCTTTTGATCGACGGCCAACGTCAGCTCCACGTTGGTCGGTGCATCGGTCGCTTGGATCGACACCGCTTGCTGAGCATCAGACGTTTTGATGCCGTCGCGATGAATCGACATCACCGCGATTCCCTCGGGAAGATCCCCCTGGCCGTCCGCCGTATCAAGCTTCACCGAAACCGATTGGGTCTGTTGATCCAAAAAGGATGGCTGCGAAGTGGCACGGACGATCAAGCCCTTGATCGACGCCGTCCGGCGGGCCTCCATCTTGGCCGTCACGGAACGCTCGATCGATTTCCAATCCGGAGTCTCATTGTCTTCGGGCTTGGCCAACTTCAACAACGTTTGAGCGGTTGCATCAAAGTAGGCCGTGCCGTTGCTCGTCGGTGCGTACCAGAAATCGCCCAGCACCTCGTCGATTCGACAAGCCAATCGCCACTGCCGAGACGTTCGTTGATGATCCGCAATCACCTGCGAAAAGGCTTCGTCCACCACGATCGAAACCACATGTCGCCAGGCGTGATCGTGATCAACCGACGTCAACGAACGCAAACGTCGCCGCACGTCGGATGGGCTGGTCTCATCCGGATCCAATCCCAACAGAACCGCCAAGAAATCGTTGCTGATGTGTTTGTTCGATTCGGATTCGTGCTCATGCTCGTGATCATGTTCCAATGACTGAGACAATGGCTCGAAGGGCTCCATCGCCAGCTTTTCATCCGTCTCACGAAGCTGTTTCTCCACCCGCATCGCCTGATAGGGATCGGAAGTCAACAACATCGACGCCGTTGCCGCTTGAAAAGAACCGCCGATGTGTTCCAGGAACTGGCCTGCCCGTTTGGATGCGATCACGATCTGGTCGTGAGTCTTCGTCGACCAAACCTGTTTGCCATCGATGAACTCATTCAGCAGCGTGTCCAGCGCGATGACGTCGTTCAAGTTCGCCTCGTGAGCGTCATGTTCGTCATGCGTTCCGAAGGTCGTTGCCTCTTCATCGATCGATTGGAACAGATACGGCAGTTCCGAAAACGCTCGATCTCGCGTTTGCCATGCATCGACCAAACCCGCCAAAATGTCTCGGCGTTCCTTGACGACACGCTCGAAATCCGCCAACGCTGACACGACGGAATCGTGTGCGCCTCCATCCTGTCCATGCTCGATCGAATTGACGTCCGACGATACCGTGGACGCCAAAATCGTATCCGCCAGACGTCGTCGACTTTGTTGCACGTCCAACGTGATCTGGTCGACGGCGGGAAAGATCGCATCGGGAAGACGACGCACCACGTGCAACCATTCTGTTTGCGCTTTTGCCGTGCGTTGGATCCAATCGGGATGTCTCCAAAAGCTCAATTCAGAAGCATTTGGATCCTTTCGTGAATGCTCGCCCGCTTGATAAATCGCGTACAACATCGGCACTGGCATCACTTTGTCGTCGTCCAAATCGGCCAGCAATTCAGCCGTGGTTTCGCGAGTCGGTTGCTTTGCGATCGTCGACCAAACTCGCTCCGCCTCACGATCCATTTCGACATCAACAAAGTGAGACGACTCACTCGCCCGATTCGCGATTTCCTGGCGGAGTCCCTGCAACTGTCGATCAAGCCGACTGTACCATCGAGCACTCGATGCCTTCGCGGCTTCTCCACCGTAGACCGATTGAGTGATCGCGTGCATCGTGCGTTGGATCTGCGACCAAGCGTGTGCGTCGACCGAACTTGGGTCGTGTTTCTCGAGAACGACGACTGAATCAATCGCCGCTTTCAATCGATCTGTTTCATCCTTGGACGGAGGAGGCGTTTTGACATAGGTGGCCCCGAAGCGTCCGCGACTGGCGCGTGCGACGGTGACCGGATTGGACGACGCGGTTCGATGCAGTGTCGGGGTTTGAGCCACGCCGCGATGCTGCTGCGACCACCCGCCAACTTGCTGGCGGACGAAACGATGCAGTTCCTCGGTGTCGACCAAACCATCCGCCCGGCTCGTTGTCCCATAGCCGTCCGCGGCACCCGCCAATCCTTCGGCAACGTACCGGGTGAAGACGTCTCCATCACCGCGCCGGGAATAGAAACTGCGCTGCCCACGTGCTGTCGACGACAGGATCGTGACGTTGGACTCGGGATAATTGCGAGCGTGCTGGGCCAGTGTCTCGGTCAATCGATCATCGAACTCGTTGTCGGCAATTCCCGCGGGCCAGTGCGACCGCAGCCGACCGCATTCGAGCAGCAACAACATCGGCCGAACGTCGTCACGCGACTGAATTTGGGCGACTCGATCCAAAAAATCATTGATCGGAAACCAAGTGGAACCATCCACGACCGAACCGTTGGGTGGCACCCAGCACGCTTGCCCATCGTCATTCACAACGCCGTGCAAATTGACATAGAAAATCAGTGGGCGATCACTCGGACATGAAGCGAGCGCCGCTCGAATGGAGTCGTCGGCCTGATCCCAAAAACCACCCGCCAACTCGCCAGCACCGGGCAAGGCCTGGACCGAGTACGTGCTTTGGCCCAACGTCCGAATCCAATTCAAGTCTTCCGCGACCCAAGCGTTCACGTCCCACTCGGGACCGTAAACACCCGTCAACGTGAAGATCGGTGTCCGGGCGGAGCGCGACAGGACCGACGTGACAAATCCCCCGCTGACCAAGACCATTGCGATCAAACAAAGGCCTAGCAACAACGGTTTGCGACCAGCGGATCCCTTGGTGGCAAACATGGACGATTTGGCGGTGGCGTGGCCGGGATTACTCGTCATGCAACAACACTCATCAGCGATTCGAACTGGACGCCTCCCAATCAGCGGCAGTGCCAAAACGGACTACCACTCGTTCGAATCATCGGAATGCGAGCAGACGACATTTCGCTTGCAACGGGAAAAATCGGAATGACCCCAACCACCGCCCGCATAATCGGTACAACTCAACGAACCCGACCAACAGGCCTTTCCTTGATTCGCGAACGATGCCGTCGTTGCGAACGGTCACCGATCAAGCGAGTTTCACGCGGTTCCGCGCTCTGCCCGATCCGAGCAAAGCGATTCCAATTGCTGCACCGGTCGATCAATTCAGTTCGTGGATCGTGTTGTGGATCACGCGATGAATCGGCCCTCCGTCCGCACCTCGCAATTCCATCTGAATCTCCATGCACCACGTCGGCTTCAACCCGGGAAGCTCCAGCACGATCTCGCGTTGCTCAGCATCCCAATGGGCCGACGCGACCTCGATGGTTTGCGTATCAAAGTGCTTGGAACCGTAGTTCTTCGATCGCTTGATGTTCCAACGGCTGATCAAAAAGCTTTCTGGCAAAACCGACTCAGGATCAACCTCGTCGCTCAAACCGATTCGCACGGTCGTTCCACGACAGTTCAGACTCACCGGCACGTGGATCGGTTTGCCGGTGTAGCGAACCCGGTAAAAACCACCGTCGGCTTGTTGGGTTCCCGCCCACGAGTACATGCCGGTCACGTACAAGTCACCATCGTCGGGATGGAATCGTCCACGCATGATCCCGGTCGGGAATTGAGGCAGCGGCAATTCACACATCCCACCCTGCATCTGGTCGCCAATGATTTCATGCGGGGCAACATACAGTTTGCCGTAGCCGTAGGACATGTTCAGCAGAGAACCTTTCAGCGGCCCCCACTTGTCACTGGTCACCCACAGCAACTCCGCCGGCGAACGGTCGAACGAGTTGGTGATCCAGCACATCGGCGGCTCCATCGCGGAGTCGCTTGGATCGGTCACGTCGTGATACCCCAGCATGTTGCCATAGAACCGGCCCGGACGAACCCAGTTGATTCGATTCTTTGGATTCCAATGCCCTTCTTGGTCCGTGACGAAGAACGTCCCATCGTCGTTGCGGCAAACGCCGTTGGCGGCACGAAAACCATTCGCGAGAATCTCGGTCGACGATCCGTCCGCAGAAACCTTCAACAACGTTCCATGATGAGGAACGATCGCGGGCAACGCGTGGCAAGCTGACTTGGCATAGTAAAAGTTGCCATCGTCATCGCATTGCAATCCCATCGCGAATTCATGGAAGTGGTCGGTGACGTAGTGATCGTGGTTGAAACTCTCGTAGTAGTCCGTTTCACCGTCGCCGTTGAAATCATGCAAGCGGCAAAGCTGGTCGCGACAAGTCACGAAGATCTCACCGTCGCGAATTTTGATTCCGAGCGGTTGAAACAAACCCGATGCGATCCGTTGCCAGGTCACCTCCGGTTGATGCAATCCGGTGACCTTCCAAACGTTCCCGTCCCAGTCACTCAGGACGGCGGATTCACCATCGTCCAAGAAGTCGACACCGGTCAATCGCATCCGGCAGAACCACGGATTGTTCACCGGGTACTGAATCGTATCGACCGCGAACGGTCCGCCATCGTCCGCGGTTGTGATCTTCGTGGTGACGATTTCGGGCCAGCGTTTCTCATTCTCGCTGGTGGACGTGGCCCATTCCTTTGCCGAGCGAGCAGCCGGATCGATTCCTTCGATAAGTTCGCCAATCGTTTGCTCTGCGTCTGCTTTGCTGTCGCACCGAAAGGCATGGACCGTGAAGTCTCTTGCATTCGCGTTTGGCATCAATGCCAGTCGAATTTGACCGTCGGCGAATTGCCACTCCAGTTGGCTGACATCCCCCGTGACGGCGAATACCAACGCCTCAGAACCATCCTCGGAGCTCGACCAGACCGCCTTTGTGTGGTCCGCGTCCAGAAACACTTCGCCCTCTTCACGATCAGCCACCCGCATCGTCAACCGACGCTCATTGGCATCCACGGAAAGCGTCCGTTGGAAAATGGCTTTCTCGCCCAGTTGTTCCAGCGTCGGCCGCTCGTGAACATCGATTCCACCAACGCGGTAGTGCAGGATCGTTTCCATCCCGTTGACGTAGGTTCCTTGGTAGTCGATCCAGTCACTCGGCAACGGGCCATAGAAGCGACCGTCTCGTCCCGGTTCACGGACCTCGTCGAAGGACTCGTTTTCAGGGTTCGCCCACCCAGGACCGTTTGCGTTTTCAAACACCACCTCGCCGACGATGCGCGGGTGTCTCCGATGGACACCGTTGAAGTTGATACCGTTGTAATCAATGAACTCATCGCCCAACCAAGCAGCCGCCACTCGCATGGTGTCGTGCTCATAAACAACGCGATGTTCTCCTCGGGTGATCCCGCCCCGACCTTGGTCAAGACGAATGGCGTGCCCCTTGTAAGCAAAGTTTTTCGCGTCGTCGCCGATCTCAACCGTCGCCATCAAGTTGGGGCCGTAGTCCATTTCCCGCCAGGCCTCAATGAGCGATGGTTCCGGACCGCGTGTATCACCCTTGGGCAAACTCGCCAGGTAGTCTTCATCCACCCTAGCAAACTGAGTTGGGTTGTGATCCTTCAGGTACGCATGCCGGATGTAGTGAATCACGTCGTACTTCTGCTGCGGCACCAAGTTTCGTTGCGGCAGCATCAAGCCAAACCCTTTGGTGATGGTTTGGTACATGCTGTGAGGATCAAATCCGTTCTTGAATTTGCCAGACGCAAATCGCAACGACGTCGGCAATGAACCTGGGGCATCAACTGTGCCATGACAATTCACGCACGTCCGGTTGTAGATCGCTTCGCCACGTTTCATCGCTTGCTGATCCAGCGAAGCGAGAATGCCGGCGTGGTCGATGTGCGATTCGTATTCCGGCAATGGCTCGGCCGTCGGCATGACCTTCGGTTGCAATTCGGCTGCCCGCGCCGCACCACCATCGCGAATTTCAATCAGGTACCGCACCAAGTCCAAAAACGCTTGGCGGCTGCCGATTTGGCCCGCGACACCTTCGGGCATGACTGACAATTCACTCGTCGCGACGTCTTCGATGTCATCTGCGCTGACTTCGATGGTTTTGCCTGTCGATGGATCACGCAATTGGACCGACTCATCGGACTGAGCGACGAGAACACCGGTCAGCACTTTTCCATCGACGG
Organism: Rhodopirellula bahusiensis; assembly: GCF_002727185.1. Lineage (NCBI taxonomy): Bacteria > Pseudomonadati > Planctomycetota > Planctomycetia > Pirellulales > Pirellulaceae > Rhodopirellula > Rhodopirellula bahusiensis. The sequence continues at coordinate 82,655 of NZ_NIZW01000003.1, read as the reverse complement.
TCAAAACTTGAACCGTCTCAAACCCCTTTGCGATACTCTTTGACGGATGAAGAATCGCATCGACGATCCCGGCATCCGACAGGTCTGGATTTGGCGAGGCGAGATTCGGCCCCACGTTGGCTTGCGACTTCTCCGCCGAATCATTGACGGCATGACAATTGGCACACGACATCGTGGGGGTGAAGAACACCACCGCTCCACGTGCGGCATCTCCACCGGACACAGCAGCCTCAGCAAGCTTCTCCGGCGATTCGAACATCAAGGCCTGTAAGACCGCTCGGTCACCCTGTGCCCTCGCGGTGGATCCAATGCCGAACAACAGCAGCATTCCGAAAATGGTGATTCGATTCACAAATCGTTTTCCCTTGGAGGCCAGGCAAAGCATCGCTGCCCAAAACAGTCGACTACAGAATAGTCATCGCAGCGATTTCTATCTTCTGCTTTTTGGAGCAGACGCACCAGGAGAACGCCTTCAGACACCTTCAGACACCTGCAGACACAACGGACGACGATCTGCCGATCGTGGAAGTGGTCTCAAGCCTTTTTCGAAACTGCACATGTCGACGTCGTGTGAACTCGACCAACGGTAGCCACGCCAGATGGGTCAACCGGTTTTGGATGAGCAGGTGCCAGTACCAATTGCTCTTCTTGTACAGGTACGACATTGCCAAGTAGGCAGGAACGCTTCGCCAATCATCTGGGCGTCGACGCCAAATCGATGGCGCAGAGAACAATCGTTCATAGCAATGTTCGTAGCCAGCTTGCAACTGCTCGACGGTCATGCGTTTGGGCTGAAAGACGACATGTGCGGTGTCGTATCGGTTCCAATCCCGATGCAGCAGTCGATTCTCGGATTCCATTTGAGCGAACAGGGGTGTTCCCGGATATGGCGTCAACAAGTGAAAGGTTGCACATTCCAGTTGCTGCTCTTCTACCCATGCAATCGTTCGATCAAACACACTCTCGTCGTCGTGGTCAAACCCTAAGACGAAGCTGCCATTGACTTGAATCCCATGATCGTGAAACGTCTTGACACGTTCCGCGTAGGTCGACGTGTTGGGACTGCGTTTGTTTTGGTCACGGATGTTGTCGTTGCTCAGCGACTCGAACCCTACAAATACTCCCGTGCAACCTGCCAACGCCATCTCGCGAACGACGGACGGATCATCGGCCACGTCCACCGAAACGGCCGCACTCCAAATCTTCTCAAGCGGTCGAAGAGCGAAGCACAACTGACGCAGGTACTCGGGCTTTGACCCCAAGTTGTTATCGGTGAACACGGCACAGGGAGATTCGTCCGCTTGCCACTGGTCGACGACCTGTTCAGGTGGCAATGTTTGATAGGGCATATGCAACCCTTTGGTCGACAAGTAGCAGAAACCACAGCGGCTATGGCAACCTCGCGTCGCGTTCAAACTGGTGGTCGTCAAAAAAGAACATTTGGGGACCAACTCCCTTCTTGGCGGTGGTTCATCGGCGTAGGGTTCGCGAAAACTTCCGATGTAGTGATCGCGAGCGGCGCCTCGTTCGATGTCCGCAATGATTTCTCGCCAAGCCATCACCCCTTCACCGACCGCCAGGATGTCTGCATGAGGCCGAACTTCCTCCGGACACGACAGGACGTGCAGCCCGCCGAGCACCACAATCGCGCCTCGCTCTCGGTACCACTTGGCGAGTTCGTATGCGCGCTTGGCAAATGTCAGGTGAACGGTGATCCCGACGACCTGCGGGAAGGGGGTGTGCGGAGGTGGACCTTGCAACAAGTTTTCGTCCCAATACTCCACCGTCCAATTTGCTGGCGTCGCACCGGCAATGGATGTCAACGCGAGCGTCGGGGTCAAAACGTGCTTCCCGAAACTCGCGTGTGAATCCTTGGCATAGAACGGGTTGATCAACAACGCATGACGCTCGCGAACCGCTTCAGTCGACATCGTCGAATCAAGTTCAGGTGCTTCGGTAAAGCATCGAGGAATACGTTTCATGGTTCGATTGTAAACCTTTCGTATCGCCGATGCGGAGCATTCCCTTGTCATGCGATTCCAGGCTAGGATATCCCGACCACAATCCCTTTCAATTTGGGATCTTCAGCTCACTCTTTGAGACGATATGAAAGCCGCTACGATCAGTCAGTTGAAGAAAGAACTCGTCAAGCTGGATGAGGATGAGCTGCTCGACGTTTGTGTCCGAATGGCCAAGTTCAAAGTCGAGAGCAAAGAACTGCTGACGTACTTGCTGATGAAAGCGGACGATGAACCAGCGTACGCGGATGAATTGTGCGACGAGATCGACGAGCACCTCTGCGTCTCCGGCAAAATCCACAAAAAGACGCTTCGCAAAATCGTCCGCTGGATGGACAAGTCACTGCGGTTCTCCGGCGACAAAGAAACCGAGCTGCAAGTCCGGATTCACTTCTGCCAGCGAATCAAGGAAAAACGAATCAGCTTCGGCGGTTGCCGCGTCAGCCAAAACATGTACGAGACGCAGCTCAAGAAAATCGACAAGGCGATCGAAAAAGTCCATCCCGACCTGCAGTTCGATTTCAACCGGCAACTCTCGGGACTGTGAACTTCTTCAGACTGAACCACGCTCCCGCCAGCAGAGCGACAACCCCGATTCCAATCAGAATCAGGAATGAACGACTACGGGATCGAGTGTACTGAAAGTCCAACGTGCCCTCGGCCAACGTGATGTCCGAAATGCTTTCCAGCAACTCGTCACGCGTCACTTGGTCCGTCGCAAACTCTGGCTTCTCGGACAACGCATAGACCGTGATGTGGTACTGCTTCACACCCGGCCCCTTCGATTTCATCGGGTCGTATCCCGCGTGGCCTTTGTCGTTGATCCCCACCGTCCCAATTCCACTCGCGTTTTGCGGCAGGCTGGCGACGTCCGCTGGAATGTCATAGACCACCCAGTACGACTTTACATCGTCAGGTCCAGGCGTGTGCCAAAGATTGAGTGCATAACACTGAGTCCCTGCGGGCCCTTTCGACCAAGCAATCGGTGGTGACTCACCCGCCCCATCGCCGGTGAACTCGAGCGGCAATTCGTCGCCGGCAGCAAACGCCGGGCTGGTGACTTTCAATCGAGACGATTGATCGGCGCCGGGACCGCCTTCTGTTCCTGAGCTGTCGGCTTGCGGAAGAAACGGTTTGCCCATGCGACTGCGATAGGTTTCGCTTCGCGTTTCACCCGATGGTTCCTGAAACGTGAAGTCGACCGTGCTATCGTCTTTGACGACATAGGTCACCGATCCCTGTCGGCCTTCCACGTCATACACCAACTCAAATCGATTGCCCGTCTTGCTGAATCCCGTGATCACGGCGCCACGCAGCGGTCGCAGATCAGGACGAATCGGTTCGGCACGCGGTTGTGGATCCACCTGACCGCCACGCTGGGTCACTTCCCCGTAGAAGCCACCATTCAAATACGGGTAGGTCTTCTGTGCGTGATAGTGGTAGTTGCCCGACGCGTCCTTGTGCCCGCCGAGATCATCGAGCGGTGCAAAATCACTCGCCTTCGCATCTTGATAGCCAAAGATCGGGTAGCCGTCCAAGGCATAACCAATCGGTTGGCCTTTCCCTGTTGTCTCCTCCAGATGAACCGGAGCGATGTGGTAGTGGTAATCATCCCCGCGACCGCAATGACCACCGTATTCATCCAACTCGCCAAACAAGTAGGCATCATCACCACGATTGTTCAGCGGGTTGAAGATCGGCACGCCGTTGACGGCCAGAGCAATCGCACCACGCAGAAAATCGTTCTTGGTCGACATCGGATTCTTTGCGGGAACCGGATGCAACGGAATCTGCCACGCATTGTTCCCGAGGTACTTCTGCGGGATCGGCACCTGTTGCTGCCACGAACGAATGCCAATCATCATTGGATGTTCCGGCAACCCGTTGGAACCGACATAGAGAAAGTCCTTGTCCCAGCGAAGCTGCAACAATTTTTCAAAGGGCTGGAAGTGCGCCCCGATCGCTGGCATCGTCTCGTTCGCCGCAGCATTCTCTGAGCCAGCTTGCACCGGTTGGTTCACCGCCACGAGCCGAATCGCGTGCTGTCGATTGAGAGTTTGAATCTCTTCCACGCGTTCCTGAACCCAGGCTTGGTCTGCAGCAACCAGGCGTTCGATTGCGATGTCCGTGAGTGTTCCATCCTCACGACGGATTTGAACCTTGCCATCCCTCGCTGAAACAAACGATCCGTGCAGGTGCGATCCATTCGATGCGATCGACCAAGTTCTTAATGGAGTCGACGAGTGGGAATGCCCGTGATGCCCGCCTTCGTGAGCTGCGACGTGCGTGGTCGCCATCAGACAAAGCAGGCTCGCGATCGCCGGAATGAGAGAGTGTGAGTTGATAAACATGGCATTCACTTCAAGGATGGTTCGGAAAGGGGTCACCGAGGTCTTCGACGAGGCCCACTCGGAACGATGTCGTTCAAATTGGAAAAGTCAGGGCGAGCTTTTCCGTCCGGCGGTGTGGTCACGACATGTCGAAAAATGACGGTGTTGTCGATCTCGACATCTTCCGTCCAAATGAAACGCGCGCCCTCAAAGTCGTGCTCGAAGAACGGTTCCTTCGGATCGATCTGCGACTGCGTGTACTCCGTCGCTTGGTCCCATGATTCATCGTCAAAATCGACCGCGTACCAGTCTTCCGGGATGGGAGTGTTTTCAACCCTCGGATTCTTGGTGTCTCGATCGATGGGACCTCGAGAAAATGCCTTGGCTTTCCAATCGCCGTTGGTCACCGTGCCATCGCCAAATTTCAAGATGAACCCGCCGTCGCCAATGCTCGTGTTGGCGTATTCCATTCCCGTTTTGGCGTCGGCATTGTCCTTGGCCATCACCGCAATCGTCATCGGGTAGTCCGGAAGGATGTCAACGGAGATGACGTTGTGCGGCATGAACTGGATGGAGTCGACCGCGACAAGCTCGCCATTGATGTACATGATGAACCAGTTGTCGGCGTACATGTTCGCCTGCACCGTGTCACTGATTCGCGGCTTGCCAACCTTGCCTCGACTCTCTCCCTGGCTGTAGCCCGCCTGCATCCAAACGAAACTGGTGACGGCGGTCACGCAAACGAGAGCGGCCAAACCCAAGGCGGGTTTTAGAATTCGTTTCCTGTTCATCTATTCAAACTCCACAATGCGTTTCGGGTCGTGATGGGATTCATGATCAAAATGGTCCGCAGCAAACGTCTGTTCCTCCATCAAAGTCATCTTCAGCGTGACGATGTTCCGTCCGTAGGGCATGTCGACAAATCGCATCTCACGAATCTGGCCACTGGATGCGGTGTAAAGAATTTCAACTCGTTCCGGACCCAAGTAACCTCGCCTTTTAAAGGCCACCATCCGCCGACTGGTCGCCGTGTCAGCTTCGACGTCCTGTTCGTGGACCTCGTTTGTTTGGCCTTCCACCGGCAACAATTTCAACTCATAGGCGGTGTACAAGGCGTCCAAACCGTCTTCGATGTTGTTGATCGGTAGCGATCGTTCGTGCCCGGGCAAGTCTCGATTGAATCGCGTCAGGTCGTTGCTCAGGCGAACCGGTCCGTCCGGACGAACCGCCCAACTGGTCGTGCCGTTGCTGCCGGTGACGAAGAAGACACCTGGCTCCACTTCCCGCTTCAACACGAACTGATCCGAACCTCGAACATCCAAGATCGCGTTGTTCAAAGAAGGCTTCGGCGGGCGTCGATACTCCGGCGAATCGCGTCTTAGATCTTTTTGAGCCGCGCTCTCTTCCACGGAAATCAAGAACGTCCGATCCAATGACTGGCGGTTGGCCGCGATGATGCGGTTGAGTTCCATCACCGCTGCGGATGCCGAAGTGGTCCCCAAGCCATTCCAAAGCAGAGCGACGCTGATCAACACCAAGCACGCGGTCGTCGCCAACGCTATCGCGGATTGCCCCCAAACGTTTCTAGAGTGACTGGTCGGAGCGACCACGTTGGGCCGCTCGTCTGCTTGCTCGGGCCCTGGATCATTGACCGTGGATTGCCCGGCTGTCGATTGCCCGGTCATGGAATGCTCAGCTATGAACTCGTTCGTCGTGAATTCCTTCGTCGTGAAGTCATTGCGAAGCCGATCATGCAGCAACATCGCCGAGGCAAACCGCTGAGCGTTCAGCGGGTCGGACTTGATCCACTGATTCAGTTGCTGAAATTGTTCCTGCGACAGCGATTCGTCCAAGTAGCCATCAATCAAATCTTCGCTGGCAAAGCTCATGACATCGCCTCCAGACTCTTGCGTTCAACACATGTTCTCACGCGATCTCGAATTCGTTGGAGTGCCTTGGCGACGGAATTCGCTGACATGTCCACTCGTTCGGCAATGGCCGCGGGCTTCATGTCTTTCTGATATCGCAACTCGAACAGGTGACGAGCACGGTTCTCCAAACCGCCCAGGCATTCCGTAACAAAATCCAGTTTCGCTGATTCTTGCTGAGCCACGGTTGGAATCGCGATCGCCAGACAAGCGATCGCATCGTCGTCGAACACCAACAGGTCTTTCCGTCGGTTTCGCATGTACAAACTCACCTGATTGCGAGCGACACCGATCGCCCAGGGCACGAACGGAAGCTCGGGATCATAGGAGTCATACGACTCGATCACAGCGACGGCGACTTCCTGCAGCACATCATCGCGATCACGGAAATCACGAACCATCGACGTCACAAACGCCGAAACAGCGGGCTGTGCCAGTGTCCATTGCCGAGTTGCCTGTCGTGCGGTTTCGTCCATTCCATCCTCCGTCCAGAGAAGTGCTCACACCGTTACTTAACAAGACGGTCCAGTTCATGACCGAGAAAATTTCTGAAATGTCCGAAATCGCCCACGGCACGACGCATTCCCATTTGCCACCGCGACGCAAAACCGCTTCGCCTCGACTATCTTGGTGGCCCCCTCCAACTCTCCCCAGAACATTCTCCCCCCATCCACGAATTGACATGACATTCGCAATTCACCGCCGCGTCCAATCACGACGAGCCAGATCCTTCCTCCCACTCCTCGCCGGAGCCAGATTCCTCTCAGGAGCCAGTGCACGAATCTCGTTCATCTTGTTCCTGCTGCCCGCGATGGTAACGTTGGCCCAAGAGAGCTATCCAGTTCACCCCGACACCGTGGCGAAGGAAGGCGTTCCCCGAGGAGTGGTGACGGCCCATCGATTCACCGACAGCACGGTCTATCCAGGCACCGAACGCGACTACTTCGTTTACGTGCCCGCCCAATACGACGAGTCCTCCCCGGCCGCGTTGATGGTCATGCAGGACGGTGCCAAGTACGTCCGCGAAAAGGGCGAGTATCGATTGCACCATGTCTTCGACAACCTGATCCATCGCGGCGAAATGCCGGTCACGATTGCCGTCTGCGTGAACCCCGGTGTCGTTCCCGGTGGCGAGGGGGCTCAGGATCGTTTCAATCGCAGCTTTGAATACGACACCGTGAGCGATCGCTACGCTTCGTTCCTTATCGATGAGTTGATCCCCGAAGTCCGCAAATCCTATGCGATCACCGACGATCCCAACCTGCGAGCCCTCGGTGGCAGCAGCAGTGGCGCGATCGCGGCGTTCGGTGTGGCCTGGCACCGGAGTGATCAGTTCCGCCGAGTCTTCAGCACCGTTGGCACCTATGTTGGGCTGCGAGGCGGAAACGAATACCCAACCCTGGTTCGCAAACACGAACCCAAACCGCTGCGAGTATTTTTGCAAGACGGCAGCAATGACTTGAACATCTACGGCGGCAGTTGGTGGCATGCCAACCAAACGATGTTGGCATCGCTGCAGTGGGCCGGCTATCAAGTCAAAAACGTCTGGGGTGAAGGTGGCCACAACGGCAAACACGGCGCAGCGATCTTTCCCGATGCAATGAAATGGCTGTGGAAAGATTTCGATCGTCCCATCGAAACCAACGTTTCAGAACATCCTGAAATCAAAGACCGCTTGATCGAAGGCGAATCGTGGAAACTGGTCAGTGAAGGCCACAAGTACACCGAGGGCCCCGCCGTCGCGCCCAGCGGCGACGTGTCCTACATCGATGGACCACGAGGCGAAATCTGGAAGATCGCCGCCGGCACGAACAAGGCGACCAAGTTTGTTGACGACCTGCCGGGCGTTAGCGCGTTGATGTACGACGCGGCCGGCCGTCTTTACTGCGCACGGAACAAAGCCCTGACCGTGACGCGAATCGACCCCGATGGCCGACGCACTGATCTGTGCTCGGGCGTTTCCTGCAACGACTTGGTTGTGCTGGAACATGGCATCTACTTCACCGGTCCCACCGAACAAGCCGTCTGGTACTTGCCGATCGATGCCGACGGCAAACCCCGAGGTGACGGCAAGCCAATCCAAGCCGGCAAAGGACCCAAGAAACCAAACGGATTGATCGTCACGCCTGACCGACGATTCTTGATGGTCGTCGATGCAGAAGGCCGCTACGTGTGGTCCTACAAAATCGACGCCGCGACGGGAAAACTCTTGTACGGCCAGCCCTACAGTTACGTCCACACGCCGCAAGACGACATGATCGGCGGGGCCGACGGAGTCACGATGACAAAGGATGGATCACTCTTGGTCGCCACCAAGCTGGGCATTCAAATCATCGACCCGCCCGGCCGAGTCCATCTGATCCTTTCGCGCCCCAGTTTGTCGGGCAAGCTCTCCAACTGCGTTCTGGCCGGTGAGAACATGTCCACGCTGTACGTCACCTGCGGCAGCAAAGTGTTTTCAAGAGCGACCAAGCTCGACGGCATCGCCCCCTGGCAACCGGCGGTCCAACCGCCCAAACCACGACTGTAGCGAAGCCTCAAACAGAGATCCCAAGTCGACGCGTTTTCAAGTTGCGCTCTGGGCCCCGACACATCCGGCAAAGCCTAAGTCAGTTCCAACAAATATCGGAGCCAAAGGCCAAACGGGACGGACCAATCCAGACCTGGTGTGATCTTTCAGATGGATGGCAACTGTCTGTGAAGTAGGCCGTACCAAGGAGCAACGCGACGCAGTTCCGGCCTACGCCAGCCAGCACCGGGTTTTCAATGTTGCCCGCAAAAAGGAATCCGTCACAGCACGATCGAACCACCACTTCGTGCTCTTCGCGTCCTTCGTGGTTCCAACACCACCGAAGTCCCACCGATCTCTGAAGTCCCCTTCCTGTTGAACACATTCAGCGGCTTCCTTGGGAACCTTCAACTCAAAGATCGGTTCGCGGTCATCGTCCGCCGTTTCGTACTTGCTTCGCAGCATACTGGGGCAAACAAGAGATCTTGGCCAGCAACGATACGATCCCTCAAGCTCCTTCCGAAACTCGGCGTAGCCCGTGCTTGGCTCAAGTATCGCCGGGCAGATCGTTTGGTTTCGAATAGTAAATCGAACGTGACTCGTGTCTCATGATTGACCTCATGCCTGCGGATGCCAACTGCCACACCATATCTTCGATCGGCCAACCCACTTGAAGACACCTGGGTTCACCACTTCGTGGTATCGAAACGAAGAGCCGGGCAGCTACCATTGAATACGCCCGCACTATCCAACGACTCCTGTCACCAAAGCACTTCCGGATCGGCTATCATCGAATCTCGCGAAGAAATATCCCCCACGTATTTCGAAGTCTTTGATGACCGCCCCCTCTCCGCATTCGGATTCTGAAAATTTTGGCGAACGCGAAACGGCTGACGAAAATCTAGCGGTCGGTGAGGATTCAGGGTTTTCACTCGCCAATGAAGACACTTCACCGTTGTCTTCCGTTTCCGCTGAGCTTGTCTCGCATCCACGCTACGAAGTGCTCGGTGTAATCGGACAAGGCGGTATGGGTAGTGTCTACAAAGCACGACATCGCCTGATGGATCGCTTGGTGGCAATCAAAGTCATCAAACCTGAATTGATTCGAAACGCAAAGGCGATCCAACGTTTCCAACGCGAAGTCAAAGCCGCTGCTCGATTGGCTCACCCCAATATCGTCGCCGCCTTCGACGCCGAACAAGTCGGAGAGCTACATCTGTTGGTGATGGAGCATGTTGATGGGATCGATCTGGCTGAACTGGTGAAGCAGCGAGGACGTTTGTCCGTTCCTGTTGCCTGCGAGTACGTCGTGCAGGTTGCTACTGGCTTGCAGCACGCCTTTGAAAACGGCATGGTCCATCGCGACATCAAACCACCGAACCTGATGATGTCCACCGCGGATGAGGGCTCCAGTGATGATGCCTCTGAATTGTCGGACGTCACGATCAAGATTCTCGATTTCGGCTTGGCTTCCTTTGCTGTGCCGGATGATTCGAATGAAAGCGTGCGGACCGCTGACCATAGCATCACCGCGATTGGAACGTACATCGGAACGCCAGCCTACGTGGCACCTGAACAGGCTCAAGATGCACGCCAAGCGGATATTCGTAGTGACATCTATTCGTTAGGAGCCACGCTACATTTTCTACTGTTCGGCAGGCCGCCAAGTGTGCAGGAAAAGACGGGCAGGCACGACATGGATCAAGCCGACGCAGCATCCTCCGAAGGCTTGCTCGATGAAGACACAATTCCCGACAGCTTGCGAGACGCAATCGGTCGGATGGTGTCTCCTGACCCGAAGAATCGATTTCAAACACCCAACGATGTGATCCAAGCTTTGACGCCATTCATTGCTGCCGCACCGGACGCTTTGCCGACGAGTAGGCACAGCGATGCTACTGCGGCCTCGCGACGCACAGTGAAATGGTGGCGAATAGTAGGCGCTGTTTTGTTGACATGCTGCGTCATTGGATTTTTCATTTTCGTCAACCCTTGGCGTTTCGATACAACGGAGACTGGATTGCCGGCAACCAATCCGATGCAACCCAGTGAGGCTCCTTTGCCAGCAGTGCCAGAACCCGATCAGAAGCAGCGAAGTATCGACGCGATCAACGAATTAGACGTGATCCGGGACAGCATCATCGGTCAGTGGCGAATAGAGGCGGGTCAATTGTTGACGCCAGATTTCCAGCGCGGACTTCGCGCCGTACTTCAACTACCTGTTGAGGTGCCCGTTCAATACGACTTGAGCCTCGTGGTTGCGCGTCGCAGTGACGCCAACAAACTCTATGGTGGGTTGAACATCGCTTTTCCATTTGGTGATTCAAGCGGCATGCTCGCGGTAGGTACACACCGTGACGTTGGTGGTTGCTTTATCGAACGCATTGACGGAATCGCTCGGCATGAATCGCTACCGACTTGGACGGAAGGCTTCTTTTTCGAGCAAGATGAACATCGCACCGTTGATCTGAATGTCCGCGAAAATGAGATCGTGGTTTTCATTGATGGCATCGAAGCAATTCAATGGAGCGGAGATTCGACTCAAATTGAGTTGCCACCGGGATGGGAAATCCCCGACACAAAGTCGATCTCCCTTGGTGCGACTGGCGAATTCGTCATCGACGAAATTCAATTCACGCCGATATCCGATTAGCCGTGCAGTCAGTCTCCTTGTCTGACACGAGCCTGCATGTTGACGACGTAATTTGCCGCTGCTCTATCTCACTGTGAAATGATCCGTCGGTCAGATTTCATACGTTGCCCAAGGCAATCTGATAGAGACGGTCAGTACACTGACCAAGCGACTTGAAGAGTCCCCGTTGATGAATGGCTTGCTCGTCAGCCGTGCCCAATCCAGCCCAGGTTCTGGACTTCGTAACGCCCATACATCTGGTACAGAACAGCATCGAAGGACTCAAATTCCGTCTGGTAAGTCGTGTTGAAATCAGCGATGCGATCGCGATATCCAGACGAACACGGCCGGCAGGAACCAGCGCCACGAAGTCACCAGCCTTCCACTTCGGCAATGCGCTGGAAGATTCCGATTCCGTATCGCCCCTTCTTCGCCAAGCCCTTGTTCACATACTCTTTGATCAATGGCAGAGCCGGTTCACCCATCCAATCGAGCACGTTTTCAAGCATGATTTGGTTGTTCGTCCCGTTGAACAAGAGTTCTCGGAGACAAGCCATTGCCTCCGTCTCTTCGCCGAGCTTCACCAAGGTCCACGCCGACATCATCCGCACTTCGTCCGACTCATCGTCGAGCGCCTTCTTCAATGCATCGATCGAGGGTGCAGCGTCATCTTCCATGAGGTGCAGCCCGACACTCGCCCACCAACGCATGCCTTCGTCCTCGTCCGACATCTGCCGGGTGAGTATGTCCAAGTTCGCTTTGTCGCGAAGCAAAGCCATGTCGGCCGCGTCGAGGTACTTTTCCAATGGATACAGCTTTGGATCACGGACCATTTCGTAAATCGTTATGTCATGTTCCTTCGCGCGACGCATTCGCATCTGTTCTGGGAGCAACCCAGAATCGAAAAGCTCCAGTTGCTTTTGTCGCATGGCCGAACGCAACTCGGCGATCTTCTGCTGATGTTCGGGCTGGTCGATCAGATTCTTCACGTTGTCGAAGTCGTCATCCGTATCGTAAAACTCTTCGGAAACGCGAGCACGGAAGAATCGTCCGGTGACTTCGTTCGTTTTTCCCTCTCGGTGATGCTGTTCCCAAGCCGGCGCCGCCTCCGCCTTCCAGATGTAGGCCAAATGCTGACCCGCCGGGGCGAACGGGTAGTAATTTTTGTAGTAGGCGAACTGCTTGTCGCGGATCATTCGCACATGATCGAGGCGCTCGTCGGCGCGTTCGCGAAAACCAAGGTGGTACGTGGGTTCCGGTTCAATGTCATCGCCCAGAAAGATAGTGCCTTGAAACGTTTCCGTGATCTCCGCATTCGCGAGGCTCAGCCACGTTTTGGGCATGTCGACAAAACTGACCAACCGGTCGACTGTCATCCCTGGCTTCTCGGCTGGCCACCACTGCTTCCACTTCTCGGGAATGCGAACGACCATCGGGCAATGAATGCCGCTGGAGTAGAGGAACCGTTTGCTGCGAGGCATCACGCCGCCGTGATCCGAGCAGTAGACGACGATGGTGTCTTCATAGAGCCCGTCTGCTTTGAGCTGATTGATCGTTTCCCCGACGATCGCGTCCATCCGCTCGACGGCGTCGGCATACTTCGCGTAGGTCCTGCGGATCGCGGGCAGGTCGGGGTGATAGGAGTACAGCTTCATCGTCGCGGGATCGTTCTTCGTGTTTTGGTTGTCGCCGTGCGCATTACTCTCGTGACTTACGCCGATGTTGACGATGCTGAAGAACGGTTGACCGGCCTCGCGTTTTCGCCAGGCCCTCGACCCACGTCCGGGGTCCCAGCAAGCATCATCATCGCGTCCACCAATGTTGAAGTCGGTCTTGCCACCGTTGGTGGCGAAGTACCCAGCCTCCCTCAAGAGGTCCGGGTAATACTTGACCACGTCATGCGGGATAACATTGCGGCTTCGCATTGGTTGAGTGCCCAGCGAGATGGCATGCATGCCTGTGATCCAAGACGAACGCGTTGGAGCACAGACGGCCGCGTTGTCAAAACAGTGCGTGTAGCGAAAGCCCTCCTTGGCCAACTGATCGATCGCCGGGGTCTTGCTGTTCACGCCTCCGTAACAACCGATCCAAGAAACGCCGTTGTCCTCGCTGGTGATCCAAAGAATGTTCGGTCGATCGGCCGCCTCAGCCGAGCCCAGCAGGCAGGCAAAAATGGCGCAGGCGAGTGTCAAGCAGAGTTTCATGTCGCTTCCTAAGATGGTCGTGGTTCGGGGGAATCTAGCAGGGTGAGAGCAGTCTTTTGGCATGTTAGCCGCTTGGCGTCAGCCACGGTTTCCACGTGCAACGTCGGCCAACATCGAATTGCCTCAAAAGGTTAATCACAATCGTTCTTGCCTACCTGCTTGGTATTGATTTCTCGTTTGCGAGGGGGCACTCTCCGCCATGCGAGCGACGATCCCACTGGCCTCATTAAGATTGACCAATGATTGAACATCTAAATCGCCAAATTTAGCTTGGCATCATGAAGCGGTCAGTTACCACCAACTTCGGGTGCCGCCGGTGAGGGCTTTGACTCGAGCCCCATCGTGTTCACGGCAACCACGGAGTAGTCATGATAGACACCAGGCTCAGCTGTCCGATCGACGAACTCCATCTTTGCGAGCGGTTGAACGGGAGTGTCGCTGTATTGCAGGTTCTGAAACAACGGGCGTCCGAAGCGATTCTTGCCGCGACCGCCGACTTCCGCTCGAAATTCTCCATCGCGAAGAATGATGAATTTCTGAATTCCGCTTTCGACATCTGCTTCCGCAATCCAATCCAACCGGTTTCCATCACGCTGGACTTGTGATGGTGCGGGCGGCGGTGTGGTATCGACCACGTTTGTGTCTTTTCGAAATTGCATCCACGCTTTGGCAATGGTCTCATCGGGTAGCCACCCTGCCTTGACCGGGTCGCCCTCGAATCGGTTGGCGGGTATGGCGGTCGCACCGGTAGGCTCTGCCAACCACGCTCCTTCGAGCGAAATCTTCTGCAACGCCTGCCCTGACTCCAAAGGCAGTCGCAGCGAGAGACATTTATCCAGCCAAGGAATCGCCAGGTATCTGGAGTTTCCGCATTCGTGTGCGGTTAGAGGATCGATGGCAACCCCGAGCAGGCCACCACGACCGCGAACGTTGTTGAAGAACGCGAGGTTCGCTGGCCAAACATTGGCGAAGCGCCCGTCTTTCACTGTCACGCCTTCTTTGGTGCCGGGATTGCACATCATCGGAATGCTGAGTGCCGCTTCGGGCAAGGCATGCGGCTTGATCGCTGGTCGATCGGGATTGACTCCCAACAGAGGCACACCGGAGCGAAGCCATGCGGCGGCGATACGTTCGGGCTGGGTCATCACCATCCCGCCGCACCAGTGTCCACCTCCGCTGTGCCCCCAAAGGGCAAGTGGCACGGAAGCGAGTTCCGGGTGCCCCGACATTTTGCCAAAATCAACGAGCGAGCGATCGAACGCTGCAGCGGAACCGTTGCGTGGATCGCACCACATCTGACAATCCGCCTTCTGTGGCTGTTCATAAGCCGGAGACAGCAACGCACAATCGTGTTTCGTGGCCAGAGCTTGCCAGTGAAGATCGTACGCACCGGTAAGGCCGGAGCTGCACGATCCTTCACCGCACCCATGTTGATGCACGACAATGCCGCGAAGTGTTGCGACACCTTTCGGAATCCAAATGGTGTACCTCACCGGATAGGTCAGCTGACCAGGTTCTTTGGACGCCTCATAACGAACCGAGTAGTAGGGCGGCTCGGCTTCAGGGAACACGTCGTAGGGAGATTCCTGCGCGGATGAATCGACGATGAAGGCCAGCGAACATAGAACGACGAGGGCAAGGTAGAAACTGGTAGAAGATCGCATCGGTGAAGATTGGCTCTGACGGGCGGAGGGGACTTTGTCCAAATGGTACCTCAAGCAGACCGGTAGGACTGGTTTCTACCGGCCAAAATGCGATTCCATGCCACCAACGAAAGTGGTTGGTCGTTCGGGCGTGGTGCTAAATTGGTCGCAAGCCCAAACGAGCACGGCCGGTAGAATGTTTTGTTCGGGGACATGGGTACCTGATGGGCGCGAACGACGGGAAGCCGGCCGACATACGTGAACATTTTCGTGAAGCTCGCCGGAACGGATCTCCACGCGCGTGGGTTTGGTTGCCAGGTCAGTCGCACTGGCCCAAAGGAATGCACTTCGAGAAAGACGAAACATCTGTCATCGATTGGCGAGCGTGGGCTGCCCACGACATCGTCATCCAATGGACCGAAGCCATGATCAAACTTCGACTGCCAATGAATGTTGATCCTCGCAAAGGATCGGTCGATCTGTTGCCGGTTGACCTCACAAAGGGTTGGGTGGCTGATGTCGCTTCGAAGGAGCACGGTCCCGTCTCGAAACTCGATGCAATCGACTCAGCAAAATCTTGGCTCCCGAATGAGAAGGTCACTCAAGCCTGGGCAAGCGACTCCATTTCAGAGTCAGACTGAGAACAACCAATCCGCTGAACGCGGTGCTGGACTGCCGGGACGTTGCTTCACTTGGTCCCGCCTACGGTTCATCTCCTCCTGCGTGCTTCGGAGTGACTTGGCTGAATAACTCGTAAGATGCGTGTACCTTGATGCACGATAAACTCACTTGGCATCGCGCGAGCAAACAGTGGGATAGGCTTCCAGCCTGTCAGGAATGCATTGACAGGCTGGAAGCCTATCCCACACGCCAGATGATTGATCATGCGAGGCTTGGCACGACAACCAAAATCCTGGAACCGAAGCGACAGCGATGACTTTTTACAAGACGCTCATTCGCCCGCTGCTCTTTACACTCGACGCGGAAACAGCTCATCACTTGGCAGTGGAAGGGTGCCGATGGATGAGCGTGTTGCCCGGGGTTACCAATGTCGCACGACGGTGCCTGGAGTCTCACGATCCAATCTGGAAGACCGAAGTGGCTGGGCTCCGATTCGACAATCCAATCGGGCTCGCGGCTGGGTGGGATAAGAACGGACGCGCCTTGCGAATGCTGGACGCGTTGGGATTCGGGTTGATTGAGATCGGTTCCGTATCGGCCGGAAGGTCCAGCGGCAACCCAAAGCCACGCCTGTTTCGGCTACCTCAGGACAGCGCCGTCGTCGTGAACTACGGACTGCCCAACGATGGCGCCGAAATCGTTGCCGAACGACTGAGATCGCACCGCGGTCGCGTCCCGCTTGGTGTCAACATCGTCAAGACCAACGATGGAACAAACGCACCCGCGTGCAGCGACCAGCAGATTCTGAGCGACTACGAATTCAGCACGCGGCGACTTCATCCTCATGCGGATTACCTGATGTTCAATCTCAGTTGTCCCAACGCCCAAGGCGGCAAGAGCTTCTTTGCCGAGCCTGGCAATGTGGAACGTTTGCTCGAACGTTTGGCTCCGCTGCAGATCCAATCTCCCGTCTTTCTCAAGATTGCACCCAACAAGGATCCCGATCATCTGGATCGCTTGCTCACTCAGTGCGAACGCTTTGACTTTGTGCGTGGCTTCTGTTTCAACCTTCCCTCTCAAAAGCCGCCGCTTTCGGTCGCCCCAGAACATCTAATCAACAAGCCTGGTGCTGTGGCGGGCCGTCCCGTCGCTGCAATGATCAACGATTGCATTTCGGAATTGTACCGCCGGATGGATCGCGATCGATACATTGTCATCGGTGCCGGAGGTGTCTTCACCCCGCAAGACGCGTACGACAAAATCCGTCTCGGTGCTTCGCTGGTTCAGGTTTACACCTCCATGATCTACCAAGGCCCCGGTATCGTGAAACGTATTTGCACCGGTTTGGCGGAGTTACTCAAACAGGATGGCTTCAATCATGTGAACGAGGCCGTCGGGAGCGCACACAGGTGAACATCGCCATGCTCGATCACTTACCATCAAAGAACTTGCAGCGTCGACTCAGATCGCATCACTTGGAGCAACCTTCGAAATGACGAACCAACCCAACCGCTCGGCAAGCGAATCGCCCCATGCATCACGCAGAAAATTCATCCAAACGACATCCGGACTCGTGGCCGCCAGTGCTGCGGTATCGCCAACTCATGGATGGTCCGATGAGTCGGCTGATGGTTCCACGCGAGTCCTGATCATCGTCGGCCCCAGCCGCCATCCGCCGGGCACGCACGAGGTCGCCGCCGGTGGCCGGCTGATGAAACACGCCCTCGAACAGATCGAAAATCTGTCGGGAATCCAGGCGGACGTGGTCGAAGGCTGGCCCGAAAAATCTCTTCGCGACGCCGCATCAACGGTGGTTTTCATCGGCGATCTGTTCCCGCCCAACCGTCTCCCCAACCCGCAGCAGAACCTTGCCGACCTGGATGAAATGATGCAGCGAGGCGTGGGCATCGCATGCATTCATTATGCGACGGGCTTGCTGGGCGATGACGTCACGCCCGACGGCGACCACCCGCTGTTGCGATGGATGGGCGGTTACTTCGCCAACCGTTCTTGCCCGCACCACGAATCGTTCGCCAGAGTCTTCCCCAAAGCAACCATCACTCCCGCGGAGACCGACCATCCGGTCACGCGAGGCTGGAAAGAATTCACCCTTCGTGACGAGCCCTACTTCAACAACTACTTCGGTGCGGATGGAAATCAAGTTGCCCCAAAAGCAACCGTTCTGGCGACATCGATGTTGCCACCGGAAGCTCCCGAGCGAGAAACAGTCGCATGGTGCATCGAAAGAGAAGACACCGGCCGCGGATTCGGCGTCGTGATGCCACACTACTACAAGAACTGGCGTGACGAAGACCTGCGCCGCCTGATCCTCAACGGAATCGTCTGGAGTGCCACAATCGATGTTCCGGCGGGAGGCGTGAAAACCGATTCGCCAAACCTAGCCGACTTCGACCCCAAGGCTGTCTAGCTGGACAACGCCAAGCGGCTCACATCTCGCAGCCGCGAAAACGGCAGTCGTTGCGTCTCGTCGATTCATGGTGATTCTCGTTTTGCTATGCATAGGAAACCCAACCTCGAAAAGCGAATCCGGCATAGAACAAACTGACGTCGGAAAATCCCGATTCACGTAACAGCGTTTCGTCATGCTCGGGGTCAAGAATGGTGAGATGAGAGTCGATTGCCTCGCGAGCTTGCGATGCTTTCTCTGGATCTACACCGGAGCTGGTGACGTAGGCGGCGTATCGCGACAACCACTGGGATCGTGCCCCATTGGTTTGCGGAAAACTCAAGTGAACCGCAATGAAGGGAGCATTTGGCTGGAGCCGCCGGCGAACGGCGGACAACATCTGCCTTCGTTCATCGAGGTCCGCGAAATGCATGGTCAAGATGCAGGTCGCTGCATCGAATGGTCCGTCTGGCGCGACGTCGACCTTGCCTTCATGAAGTGAGACTCGCGAGACGAGAGGCCCCAGCGTTTGCTTGGCGAGCTGCAGCATGGCGGGCGATGGATCGACCCCATCAAACGTCCATGTCGGCTGGGCTTCGGCAAAGACCTTGAGCTCCAGTCCCCCGCCCGCTCCAACAACCAGAACACGCCCATTGGTGTTCACGCGTTCGGCCAGCAACAACGTTGCCATCCGCTGCATGTCGACGAAACCGGGAAAGGCCATCCGAGGCGAATCCGCGTAGTTGGCAACCGCCTGCGGATCGTGAAAGGCAGCCTTCAAAAAGTCTTGATCAGACGCCATGTGAATTCCTTTTTGCCTTGAGCGAGATCCCTCGGGCTTGCAGTCGTTCGTGGCAATCGGTGCTGAGCGACGCCAGCGTGACTTCCCCCAGCCTCTGCAGCAGCAACTGTTCTGCTTCGTCGAACGTTTTGCCAAGCGCAGCGTTCACGGATTGCTCGACCAAGCATCCTGGTGCCTCCGTGCGATTGCCGATCGCGAGCAACGACGGACTGCCGACCGCCTGATAGATGTCCAGCAACGTGACTTCCTCGAGGTCACACGCCAACGTCCAACCGCCACCATGTCCCTTTTCCGACCGCACGTAGTCCTGCTTGCGCAGCCCAGCCATCAGACGACGCACAACGACCGGGTTCGTGTCCATGATCTTCGACAGATCATCCGACGTCACCGGCTCATCCAATTCCGCCATGTGCAGCAGGATGTGCAACACACCGGAAAGCTTGCTATCTCGTTTCATGTAACTTACGTTATTACATGATTCAGCAAGAGTCAACTGCAACTCGTTTCACTCCCATCGGAATGACTGAGCGAGCAGAGACCTCCTTCAAGCCATTGTGAACAGTCGGTCTTCGACTCGATGAAGTCTCGGCTTGATAGACTGGGACCGGCGTGATCGCTCACCTAGTGCCTCCGGAACGATTTTGTGCCGCTTGATGACCTCATTTTCACCAGATCCTCAAGCAGCCAGAAGCGTGCCCTGATAGGTCCACTTATATGGCCTTGCCAGCGTGCTGTTGTAGTATTCGATGAAAGCCAGGATTCGATCTTCCAAATGCTCGATCGATGTGAAGCTCATTCGCCTCAGCAGTTTTCGACGTAGCGTTCCAAACCAGATTTCAATTTGGTTGAGCCATGAGCAATGGCGAGGTGTGAAGATAAATTGAATCCGATGAGACGGATCACTGAGGAATTCTCGACGACTGGCTGTCGACTGCAATATCCCTTTGCGGCCCTTGAGCCCAAGGTCGCCCTCAAAGCCGATCATCGTAGCGATCATCTTCACCAGTGTTTCACTGCAGTGAGTGTTTAGATTGTCCATCACGAACCGGTAGGTTGCGTCTTCACCACCTTGGCTGATTACATTGTTGATGTTCTCGAGCATGTCCAGTTCGCCACGCGTGTCTCGAAGAAGCGGTGCCCAGATCTGTCCCGTTGCAACGTGGAGATTGCCAAAGAGCCCTGTTGTTCCATGGCGTTGGTACTCGTATTCCAGGCGAGCGACATCGTGACGGCGAACCGGTAAGTCCGGGGCAATTCGCTGGAGAGCTTGGATGCCGGTCATCTCATCGACGCAGATCGTGTGAACACCGTCGCGACAATACAGCTCGATTGCTTCGGCATAGGCAGTGCAAATCGCATCGACCTTGACCTCAAACATTGGGTCCTTCGTTTTATCTTTGGAGAACAGCCAGTACTGATGATGATGCGGCCGGATGTCCATGCGGGCGAGAAGCTCGCGGACCCAACGGCCGCTGATGGTAAACGCTTGGCGGATGCGGCTCATCTCGTGGGCCAACTCATCGCTACTCCACTGACTGATTGGCCGCCCTGAATCCTGGGGATCTTCGCATGCTTTGGAGGCCAAGTCTGCTTGCTGTGTCTGCGTAATTCGTGGACGTCGGCCCGACCGCTTGATATCGCTGAGCAATTCGACGATCGCTTTTTTCAATGCCGGAACGCCTTCGCCGCACTCGATGCTGATCAAACGTGGCCAGTTGTCCCTCCATCGACGTCGCCAAGTTCCAACCGCATCATGTCCAAGCCCAACGATTGCTTCGATCGCCTCATTGTTGTGCCCTTGGCGAGCGAGCAAGATGATACGACAACGCACTTGAAGTCCGCTCGGCGTCGACCTGGCCGCCACGAACTCCTCGAGCAACGCCAACTGTTTCTCAGTCACTACAACCTTCGCCGCCTTGCCTGACATATCCCACTCCGTGAAGATGCGAAAGACAAGCAGTTTCCATCGCCGGCAAGCTTCACGCCAGATCAAATCGTTCCGGAGGCACTAGGCAAGTCGAGTACCGATGTCGTCTAGCTAGCGATCCAGACACATCGACTCAATCGCCTGCCGCAACACGTCGGATGTGATGCCGTGACCGGAGACTCCATCCTTCTCATCGGCTGAGCCTCCTTGGTGCATTCCAGCAACAAGGCCTGAATCAAACAGGAGCGGCGCCCCATCGGTGGCTTTTAAAGACAGACGATCACTCTCGAATCGATATCGTATCTTTCCTTCTTCGACATCGGTCACCTTCAATGCGTGACACTTCTGACTCGGCGAGGCCCCCGCGAAGACCGCGGTGACCATCCAAAGCCTTTGCCCCACTTGAACGGTTTGCTCAGACAGCTCCAGCAACTCTGGCTTGAATCGCCCAACAAGGTCAAACGCCACGACATCCATCTCAACGATCTTCTGCTCGTCCTCTTCGTCACACGGCTCATAGGGCGAACCGATTTGCTTCACACCATCCGTCGCACCAAAAACATCGCTCAGAAAGGTCGACTCAACCGAACTTTGAAGCTCGTTGGGAAGGATGTCCTTCTCCAGCCCATTCACTGTGCCGAGCATGTGCAACGTGGTCACAAAAACCGGCGTGGACTCTTCGCTCAATTGAAAAGCGAAACCGGTGCCCACCATGTCGCTTCCACTCACTACCCCATAGTCCGTCGTGAAAAATGGACGCCAAGCAGTGAACTCCTTCACGTCCGGCGCCCCCTCCGGCTTCTTAACACCCTGTCGCACATTGGAAGCAGAAGGCTCCGGCGATGAGGGGACACATCCAAAAACCGCAATCAGCAAAACAGATGCAGATAGAACAGCAACGGGTCGTGACTTTGCCAAGCAAACAGCATCGATCAAATTCGCACACATAAGAAGTCTCACTCGATTGAATCCAATCAATACTGTTCGCAATACCATCCAAGCAGATAGCAGAAGCCTCAAACAACGTCAGCCGCATGGCGTTAGCCACGGTTCCCGCACACAACCGAGGCAAATGCCAAAACGGCTCACGGGATTGACCTCAAACATCCCCGCCTACATCGCAGATTCTTGATCCGCGACCAGCTTGTCTTCCTGCTCAATCTGTTGCTGCAATTCTTCGCCGAGCGGCGGTGGAGTTTCCGCCCCACCGCATCCGATCAAACCAAAACAAACAACGACGAACGCCCAGGCGAGTTCTTTTCGTAATCGACTCATAGTGATTCTCCTCCGATGATTTCGCCGTCATCACAGACGCACAGGTTTTTCCATAGCTCTGCATCGACGTTGTAGGAAAAGAATCGAACCGATCCATCACAGAATGCTGCATTCAAACCCGACGCATGAGCGGCCCCGAAGTAGCGATTCCAATTTGTGAATGCGTCATAGGACTCTGGCGGCAGCGGCGCCACCGTTTGGCGGTCGTGTTTCGGCGGAAAATGCCAACGAACCACGCACTCATCCCAGCCTGCATTGTTCCATCGTTCGTTGTCACCTCCGTCACGGCCATGTTGCGATGTATGAAGTGACTTCTCAGCGAATACAATCGTGTTCGACGTTCCATCCAGGATGTCTGAGAGAGTCCGTTTGTCACCTTCGCCGGGCCAAACGATTGCTCCACCCTTCGAGTACTCGAGCCCACCATTTGTTTTCGACCGTGTTGAAACGGCTGGGGCACCCAAGGGAGCTTCCGGAATGAAGTCGATGGTCGAGTCTGGGCGACCGCTATAGAACCCTGCACATCCCGCGTAGTCGACCCTTCCGAATCGTGCACTGCCGTATCCCTTTGGCGATCGCCGTGATGGACAGTAGTAAGTTGACACCAACGACTGAGCGACATCGTCCTCTCCGGCGTTGTTTGCGACGTATGGCCAGTATGGCGGATCATCTCGCCCAAGTTCGTAAATGTTGTTCCCTTCCAAGAATGGAAGGATCTTGTATTGAGTGCTCCACCCAGTCCGCGTCGCCGCTCGGCAACACGTTCCATTCTTGGGATACCCAGCAGTATTGGGATCGCCGCTCGTGGTAATGGCATCCGGGGCACCATCCAACGGCCCTTCCGGCAATTTTCTGTAGGCGCTCTCAAAGTTCAGAGCAGCCAATCCCATTTGCTTCAGATTGTTCGAACATTGCATTCGCCGCGCGGCTTCCCGAGCAGCTTGAACCGCGGGAAGTAGCAAACCAACGAGAATCCCGATGATTGCAATCACAACCAACAGTTCGACCAGCGTGAACCCCGAGGCCACATTGCCTCCGTTCTTCACTTGCCTTCTTGTGTGGGAAGTGACGCGACCGCCATGCATCCCCTGCTTCAATCGCAACTCCATCAATCCTACTCCCTGTAACAAAGTATGAGTTTTTGGGCATCCAGCGAGCTCGTTCGAAACACCGCCGCGACGCCCCAAGAGCATTCGCTCAACCACCAAAATGAACCGATCAATTCATGTTGGCGAGAAAGATAGAAGCAAACGAAACATGTTCAATATGAACATGAGCCAATTCACAAATGCTTCACGCGATGCAAGCGAGACTTCGATTCATTGAGTGCATCGCGTTAATACCCAATGAAGCAACAGCTCCACAGAGGGAGGTGAAGCAGCCTGGTTTCCCAGCACATCAGCCGTTTGGCGTTAGCCACGGTTTTCGCGGAAGGAATCGTGGCTGACGCCATACGGCTAACTCGATCAAGTGGGTCTCATCCGTTGCGATGCTGTCCAGCTACGCACCGTCGCTCAGGTCGAGATGGTTGCCATAGCGGCGGAGGACTTGAGACTTGAGATCTTCCAGGCCCTCGGATTCCATTTCTGGGTCTTGGTCGATCCAGTCCTGGGCCATCTCACGAGCGACTTGCAGGATTTCAACGTCGCGATGCAAATCCGCGATTCTCAGACGAGCGTCGCCGCTTTGACGCTGCCCCAACACGTCGCCCGGACCTCGCAGGCGAAAGTCCGCTTCGGCCAATTCGAAACCGTCGAGCGTTTGCTCAAAAACCTTCAATCGCTCGTCTTCTTGCGGCGGTTTGTCACCATCGACGAACACACAAACGTGGCCCGCGTGGGTGCCTCGGCTGACACGCCCGCGAAGTTGGTGCAATTGAGCCAGCCCAAACCGGTTGCCACCCAGGATTGCCATCACAGTCGCGTTGGGCACATCGATGCCAACTTCGATCACCGTGGTGCTGACCAGAACATCCAGTTCACCCTCGGCGAATGATTCCATCACCTGCTGCTTCTCGTCCGAAGCCATGCGGCCGTGCAACAAACCGACTCGCAAGCCTTTCAACGGTCCCGTTCGAAGTTGTTCATAAGTTGCATGCACCGACGAAATGTCTTCCGCCGGCGGTTCCGTCGCGTCGATGACCTCCAACAACTCTTCGTCTGCCGCCTCAACCTCCGGCCCGACTCGCGGAGCGACGACAAAAGCTTGCCGGCCTTCCGCCACTCGTTCTTTCACAAACGACCACCATCGGTTACGCCAACTGTCACCGGCCAAGTACGTGTGCACGGCACCGCGACCGGCGGGCTTTTCTCGCAACGTGCTCAGGTCCACGTCGCCGAACTGGGTCATCGCCACGCTTCGTGGAATTGGGGTGGCAGACATGACCAGGTAGTGCGGATCCACACCGCCATCGCGAAGCGTCACGCGTTGCTTGACACCGAACTTGTGTTGTTCATCGATCACGCACAGCCCCAAGCGATGGAACTCGACGCCGTACAGCAACGCTTGCGTGCCGATCACGATGTCCAATTCACCAGTCCGGATCTTTTCGACCGTGTCGCGTCGCTCGGCCGCACCAAGCGAACCGCACAGCAATCCGATTCGCACACGACTGTCCGCCAACATCCGCTTGAGCGTCGCGTAATGCTGTCTCGCTAGCACTTCCGTCGGGGCCATCAAGGTGGATTGGTGTTCTCCCGCCACAGCGACCAACATTGCGAAAATGGCGACGACGGTTTTGCCGCTACCGACGTCGCCTTGCAGCAAACGGTTCATCGGGAACTGTCGAGCCATGTCGGCCGCTATCACATCCATCACACGACGTTGATCGCCGGTCAACTCAAACGGGAACCGCCGCAAGATTCGATTCCGAACGGTCGCGGAACACTCCAGCGGCGGAGCACGCAATTCGCTGGTCAACGAACGACGTCGCATCGCCAGCGCCAACTGCATCACCAACAACTCTTGAAACACCAATCGAGTTTGCGCCGCGGTCAGGTCTTCTTTGCTCTCTGGCAAATGAATGCCCCGCAAGGCCTCCGAGATATCAGGCAACACATCGGGCAATTCCAACCCAGCCGCATTCAGACGCTTGGCCGCGTCGGATCGCAATCGTTCGGGCAACACTTCGGTCAGTTGACCGGCCAATTCACCCACCAACGGACGAGCCAAACGGCGCAGATCCGACTGTTTGATGCCTTCTGTCAACGGATAATTGGCCAGAATCAAACCACCGGGTGCGTCCTCGTCCGGCAGCTCGCCCTCTTGGACGACTTCGTACTGAGGATGTGTGAACTCCCAACGCAACCCGGCCAGTTTGGGCGTGCCGCTGATTCGAACCTTCGTCTCAAACGTCAATTGTTCGGCACGGAAAGGTTGATTGAAGAACACGATGCGAACTGCACCCGAATCATTCTCAACGATCGCGGCAAAGATCGATTTGCCGGGCGTGCGAGAGACCAACTCGGCATCGGTGATCGTTCCGATGAAGGTGGCCGGTTCGCCATCGGCCAAATCCGCGACCTTGGTCGGCGGAGGCGGGAACGTGTGGTTCCGCGGGAACAGAAACAGGATGTCGCGAGCGATTCGCAGTCCCAGCTTGCGAAGCTTCGTCGCTCGCGCCGGCCCAACGCCTGGCAAATACTGAATCGGTGTGGTCAGCGTGAGCGTGGATTCGCTGCTGCTTGGCTCGCTCACAAAATTCAATCACCGAGGCGTGTAGTGAAACTGTTTGCTCTTTGAAAAGAACTCAACCGGGTTGTCGTGCACGACTTTGCGAATCAACGCTTCGTCCATTCCACGACGTCGCATCGTGAAAATCAAGTCGGGCACGGCGGTCGGTTTGCTGATGCCCCAATCGCCCGCCGAGTTCGCCAGCAATCTCTCACCGGCATGGCGTTCAATCATATCGGCAGCACGATCGGGCGTGCACTTGGTGACCGGATAAAGCGTCATCCCGGCCCAAAAACCACGATCGAGCACTTCGCTGACGGTGTGCTCTTCCACGTGATCCACCAACACGCGATCAGGATTGACGCGTGAATCGTCACACAACATGTCCAAGATCATTCGCGTCCCTTGGTATTTGTCTTCCAAGTGCGGCGTGTGAATCAGGATCGGCTGGTCGTACTTGATCGCCAACTCCATGTGTTCCAAAAACACCGTCGCTTCGTTCTTGGTGTTTTTGTTCAATCCGATCTCACCGATCCCCAGCACGCCGGGACGATCGAGGAACTCGGGGATCATCGCGATGACTTCGCGAGACAGCGAGACGTTCTCGGCTTCCTTGGCGTTGATGCACAACCAACAGTAATGCTGGATGCCGAACTGAGCCGCTCGTTTTGGTTCGACCGCGGTGAGCTGTTCAAAGTAATCGCGAAAACCGTCGACCGTGCCGCGGTCAAAACCGGCCCAGAACGCTGGTTCGCTGACAGCGACGCATCCCATTCGAGCAAGCGTTTCGTAGTCGTCCGTCACACGGCTGACCATGTGAATGTGCGGGTCGATGAAATCCATGTTGCTGGTCAGTCAGTCGGAGTGTTTGTAGGTGGGCAATGGAGCGATATCAGCCGATGGCCGCGGGGCTCATTTCGAGCTCGGCGTTTCAACACCGAGGTTGGTCTTCCAATCGGGATCGTATTGCCGAGAGAACCAATGCTGAACTTTCGCTGCGCGATCAGGATCATCGGCCAACAACATCTCAATCGCTTGCGTGAGTTGATCGCGTCGAGGTGAGCGTTCGGTCCCGCCCGGGGCACGGTCCAACCGATCCAGCACCGCTGCCAGTTCCAAGACTTTGGCTCGAACTTCCAGGTACGACGCGTCCAAGATTTCGTCAGCGGTCTGTTGGCTCATGGGGCAAATTCGATGTGGAGGAAATGGTTCGTGATGGAATTGCAATCGGGCCATCCATCACGGAGCCCGGTCAATTCATTGGAAGGCGGGTCAATTCAACGGAGGCCGGCCAAATCAATTGTACCCGACAACTCATGGATTGGTTCTTGGCGTGGATGCCTTTTTCCGGCACGCATTGCTGCAATAGCGGACTTTGCCCCAATCGCGAGCCCACTTTTTTCGCCAAGCGAACTCCCTCCGACAGACCGGGCAGATCTTCGTCGGAAGGTTCCGTTTCGCATCGCGATGTGCGGACATGGATTCGAACTCAGGTGGTCAGTGATCACTCACATTCCAAAACGTCACAGCCAACCCATGGCCGCAAAATTTCAGGAACGTTGATCGTTCCGTCAGCACGTTGGTGGTTTTCCAAAATTGCAATCATGGCTCGTCCGGTCGCGATGGCGGTGCCGTTGAGCGTGTGAACAAAGTCGGTGCCCTTCTGGGTGTTGGACTTTGATCGCACATTCAATCGACGAGCTTGGTAGTCGGTGCAATTGCTGGTGCTGGTCACTTCGCCCCAGTCACCCGCTTCGCCACGTCCAGGCATCCAGGCTTCCAAGTCGTACTTGCGATATGCGGGGCCGCCCAAGTCACCCGTCGCGGTGTCGATCACTCGGTAAGGCACTTCCAAGGCGTCAAAGATTTCGCATTCCAGTTCACGCATCTCTTCGTGCATCGCCGTGCTTTGGTCGGGCAACGTGAACGCGAACATTTCGACTTTGGTGAATTGGTGAACCCGGTACAGCCCCTTGCTGGCTCGTCCGGCCGCACCGGCTTCGGTTCGAAAGCAGTGGCTCAAGCCACAATAACGAAGTGGCAATTCTTCGCTGGCGAGCACTTGTCCGCTGAGCATCCCGCCCAAGGGAATTTCGGCCGTTGCGACCAAGTTCAGCTCAGTGTTTTCGATGCTGTAGATCTGCGTTTCAGGTCCACGCGGGTTGAACCCAGTTCCTTGCAGCACGCTGGTCAGCGCCAGATCGGGCGTTGAAACGGGCGTGAAACCTTTGCCGGCCAAGTGCGAAATCGCGAATTGTTGCAGTGCCAAGTCCAAACGCACGGCGGCGTTTTTCAAGAAGTAAAAACCGGAACCGGCAACGCGGGCTCCGCCTTCAAAGTCGAACAAGTCGTGTTTCTCGCCCAGCTGCAAGTGATCCAGCGGTTGGAAATCCAACTCCGGCACCGGCGTTTTGCCGCGACCGATTTCATTCGCATCGTGCTCGCCGCCCTCGGGCACATCGGGGTGCGTCATGTTCGGAAGGATGGTCTGCAGCTCGTTGATTTCGCCTTCCAAGCGATCTTGCTCGGCGCCGGCGGCATCCTTTTGCTCGCGAAGGCTGCGACCTTTCGCGATCAATTCCTGACGCTCGTCATTGTCCTTCGCGGATTTGATCTGCTTGCTGACTTCGTTGGCTTGCCGATTGAGTTCTTCAGCTTGCTTCAACGCGTCCATCCGTTCGGCTTCGAGACGGCAGATCGCGTCAACGTCGACGGAAACGCCTCGCTTGGCGGAATTTTCAGCGACAAGCTGGGCGTTTTGCAGGATGAATTTGCGATCGAGCATCGTGGACAGTGGGGTGCGGGAAAATGGACGTCACAATTGTCCCCACAACTTAACGAAAGAATCCCGATCGTCGCAGCCCAGGAAAGAGTCGAGATTGGCGGGCTGAGTGCAGAGCCAGAAGCTGCCGTGAATTTCTGCTTCGTTTCGACTCCTGCGTCACGGAGTCGCCGCGGTCACGACGTAGATCTGCTGGGTCGGAGCGACGATCAACACGTAAGTGTTCTTCGCATTGTGAATTCGCAGCGGCAGGCGACTGGGCGCCGCGATCGGCTGACCGTCGTAGCGAACCGGCGCGAACTCGACCGTGTGATCTCCCGCAGGCAATTCGGCGCGCAAGACCTGGATCTCTCGCGGCAGCAAACCCCAGCAACGCGTGTCCGCAGTTTCGGTCGCGGTCCAGGCCGTCGAGGTTGCGAATTGGAACATCGTTCCGGCTGGCCCAGTCAATCCAAGGTTTTTTCGCACGGAGGCAACCGCCAATTCTTTGCCGCCTTGCCGGATCATTCCGCGAGCGATCGTCCATGGCATCTCCGCGTCCACTTGCTGTTGCACCATCCCGGCGACGTCCGTCAGTGGCTGAGTCGCACCGTGCAGTTCATACAGCGGCAATGTGTTCGGCCCGGTCGGGATGTAGCTGGCAACGGTCACCGCCGCGATATCGCTGGGCGGGATCATCACACTGGGCACTTTCACGGAAGTGATCTTGGGCAGCGTGTCGACGTCGTCTTCTTCGTTCTCTTGATTCAACATCAACGCGTTGGCGACCGTCATCGCAGCGGTGGTTGCCGGAGCCTCGACGGCTTCCAACACCGGTCCGCGACCGACCAATGAGAACACGTACAAAGCACCGTGGCCTGGTTTGCTGTGCACACCTTCGGTCGCTCGTTTCAAATCATCTGCCGCGGGCAGAAAGCTCGGGCGAATCGCACTGACCAACTGATAGTTGCGACGGGCGTCATCCAAATCGTGCAAGTTCTCTTCTCGCAAAACGCCCCGCAGATACGGAGCCAACGCCAACTCTTGATGCGGGTTCGCCGTCAGCTTGTCCGCAGCGACCTCGCCGAACACGCTGCTGCGTCGCTCGTCGTGCTCCTGCTGCAGCTTCGCTTGCAACATCGCAGCTTGGTTGATGTAGCTCTCCGCGTCGTCGCCATCGCGAACCAGCGAACACATCGCCAACATCGTGCGGATCATGACTTGCTCGTAGCCCGCCGGACGGAACTTCCGCGCGGTGTCGTCGGTCACCATCGCCGCCGCTTCGTGCAACGGCGCGACCTTCAACGACGCATCAAATTCGTCGCGAAGTTCACGCAGCGTTTTCTCGGCGGACGTCGCATCGCCCACGGCCAAATCGACCATCGCCAAATCCAACTTGGCCGGCGTCGCGAAACGCCCACCGCCGTCAGCGACTTTTGACAGAACCTCGCGAGCCGTGTCCGGATCCCCGGAGGCAAATGCATTCCGAGCCGTGTCGATGTGCGCAAGCTTTGCGGCGCATCCCGCCAGCGTCGTCGTCAACAACGCGGCGATCAATGGAAGCGTTCGAAAGACGATCGCAGGGATCATCCGTCGGCTTGGTCGAACAAACCGAAGTTCCACCACTTGCCCGCTCGCGTGTTGTGATAGCCCTTGCGGATCTTCGACGACTCTTTGATGTAGTCGCCTGATTCCAAGTTGACCATTTCCAACGTCAGCAAGTAGTCCCGCTGAGTCGACTTGTTTCGATCCGTCGTGCCGGACGTGATGGTTGCGTACAGCAAGTAATCGACCGGGGTGCCTTGCCGCCCTAATGCCGCGGCGAATGCACCTCGGTTCTGTGGCAAGAACAACGAATCGGGACGCATCCGAGTTTCGATCAACGCGGCATCGACCATTCGGCGGCTGATGCTACGGAAAGAGCTGCCCGAATTGAGTTGCGAATCGATGCGTTCGTACAGTTGGTCTTTGAAATCGACCAGTTCTTCGGCGCTTTTGTTTTCGATGCCAATGAAGCAAACCTTGGCCGGACCCTGCACCAAAGGAGCGGATCCCGGCAACGAAACTTGCGATCCGATGATGGCTTCGCCAGTCGCGGGGTCGACCATCGACTCGGGCGAAGTCTGCAAATGGCTCGCCATTTGGGCTGGCGTTCCGTTGTCGGCAAATTGCCCCGGAAAGATCACCGACTCGTTGGGCGGCGGGCAACGACTCAAAATTTTCGCGACCGCTTCGTCCACCAACGGGTTCCATGTTGCGGCGCCCGCTTCGTGGCTGCCGACCATGTCTTTGTCGTCGCTGGCGAGCAAATGCCCGTAGCGTCGCGAGGCGCAACCAGTGGTCCCGGCACCTACAATGGCGACTCCGGCGGTCATTCGCAGCATTGCGGCCGCGAGGATCCCCCGACGGGAAATGGGTTCGCTCAAAGAAATCTCATCGTTGGAATTCGATGATTTTTGTGCGGATTCGTTTTGGAAAGTGCCATCCATGGCGGTCGATCACCCGGTGTTGAGTGGGCCGAAACAACGTCATTGACCGGAAAACCTGATTCAGAACGGGTTCTGTCAGCGAATTTCCGAAAACAATTCCGGCTTGTCGGCTTGTGAATGCTGTGCCAGTTAGCAAAATGATCGACCCCGCGTCGACCCGATCCTCGATCGAATCCTTGAAACCCCCACGGTTCACCAAACCGTTGCGGACTGCGAGAATCCCCCAGTTTCTCACGCATTCATCCTCCACACCCGCATTTCCAATCTGTTCATGCCTGCCACCCTGACCGCCCCCGTTGCTGATTCTGTTGCTCCCGCGAATTTGGGAATCGATGCAACCGATCCGCTTCTCATGTCCGGCACCCTGTTGCCGGGCACCTCGGTGACCCAAGGCGTGGCACCAACTCCTGGTCACTCCACCTCGATCGCAATTCCCGCCACCAGCCCCACGTTGGCGGATGATGATGACGACGACTCCGATGACCAAGACGACAACACGGATGACGACAGCCCCGATATCGGCGATGACCTCGACGACATCGATGACGACGTGGATGAGTTCGATGACATCGACGAAGATGACTTCGACGACGATTTCGATGACGACTTCGAAGAAGAACTCGAAGACGACTACGAAATCGAAATTGATGACGAGATCAGTGCTGAGTTTGGTTTGAACACCGCCGGCGATGACAACGAAGAAGGATTGGACGACGACCTGGACGACTTCGAAGACTTTGAGTCAGTTGATTGAAAATTGTCTTCCTGACCGCCGGTGCCGCAGGGATGTACTGCGGCAGTTGCATGCACGACAACGCGATCGCCAAAGCGTTGTTGGCCGGTGGGGATGACGTTCTTCTTCAACCGGTGTACACACCGATCCGGACCGATGATTCCACCATCGCGTCCGACCGAGTTTTCTTTGGCGGCGTCCATGTCTATCTCTTGCAGCAAATGCCTTGGCTGCGTTGGTTGCCGCGGTGGACACGATCTTGGATGGACCGCCCGGGTCTGATCCGGATGTTGACTCGCAAAGCAGTCAAAACCGACCCGGCCAAACTCGGTGCTCTGACGTTGTCGATGCTTCGCGGCGAACACGGACGACAATTCGAAGAAGTCGGCCGGTTGGTCGATTGGTTGGAAACAGACATCCAGCCCGACGCGATCATTTTCAGCAACCTGTTGATCGGTGGTGCGATCCCAACGATTCGTCGACGCCTGCCCAACACTCGCTTGGTCGTCACGTTGCAAGGCGATGACATCTTCCTGGATCACTTGCCCAACGATGCTCGGTCAGAAGCGATCGTGCTGTGTTCGCAATTGTCCGAGCAAGTCGACGTGTTCGTGACGCACAGCGAGTTCTATCGCGACAAGATGGGAGCCATCCTCGGCATCCCGCACGAGCGATTTGATGTTCATCCACTGTCGATTGACATGGCTCCATTCGCGAATCTTGATTCCGCCGATTCATCGAACACGCAATCGACCGCGACTCCGAGCAAACCGGACGGCGAGTTCCGCATCGGATACTTGGCAAGGCTTGCACCGGAGAAAGGCTTGCATCACTTGGTCGATGCTTTCTTGAGAATCGGTGCCATGCCGGAACACGGCAACGTCACGCTGCACGCCGCCGGATGGCTGGGTGAACACAATGTCCCCTACCTCCACGAATTGCAGTCTCGCGTTGCAAAAGCGGGCCTGTCGGACCGATTTGTGGTCCACGACAGCCCCGATCAAGCGACCAAGATTGACTTGCTGCGGCAGATGGATGTGCTCAGCGTCCCGGCGCCGTACGAAGACCCCAAGGGGCTTTTTCTACTGGAAGCGATGGCATGCGGCATTCCCGTTGTGCAGCCTGACCACGGAGCGTTCTCGGAAGTGGTCCACTCCACGGGCGGAGGCATTTTGTTCCATCCGGAAGACACCGACGCTCTCGTTCATGAGTTGATCAGCCTAAAGAACGATCCCGAGCGACGAGCAAGGCTGGGCGAAATCGGCCGACAATCGGTTCGCCAGAGGCACCACATCGAAGCCGCCGCCGATCACATGCGCCGCACCTGCCGGCGCACCTGATTCGCAACAACCGCTCGCACAAAAAACCTGAAGCACGGTGGTCCCCCACCGTGAACACCTCCACAACCGAGTGCAAAAACATCCAGGCCGGACACAGTGCTCGTCTCGGTGGAGGACCACCGAGCTACAGGTTTTGGAATGCTCGACTCGGTGGGGGACCACCGAGCTACAAGTTATGGATTCGAAATGGCGCGATGGAACTCTGCTTCGCTTTCCCATCTTGGCTTGATCTACAATGGCGGCGTTCCCTCCCCATCTCGCCCCAAGAATGAGCCTCCATGAATTCGCGAATCATCCCTTTGCTCGTCTCGATGTTTGGCATCCTCTCCACCGCCCAAGCTCAAACGATCCAGCCCACCGGTCCGGTCCAACAAGTCCACACGGGATTCCAGTTCACCGAAGGGCCCGCCGCCACCGACGACGGCACGCTTTACTTCACCGACATACCCAACACCGCGATTCATCGCCTTTCCAAAGACGGCGAGCTGTCGCTGCTGACCGATCAATCCAACCACTCCAACGGATTGTGGCCTTTGTCGGACACCAAACTACTCGCGTGCGAAATGGATGGGGCTGTTGTCATGCACGACCTGTCCGGTGACTCTCCCAAACGAATCGTGCTGGCGGATTCATTCAACGGCAAACGTTTCAACGCCTGCAACGATCTGGTCGTCGACAACCATGGCGGTTTGTATTTCACCGACCCGCAATACCGAGCCCCTGAACCTTGGCCACAAACTGAACGCTGCGTTTACTACCTCGCGAATTTTGAGACCGATCCGAAGGTCACTCGCCTGACCGGTGACATCGAGGCACCCAACGGAATCGGATTGTCGCCCGATGGAAAGACGCTGTACGTGATCCCGTCGATGCAAGCCGAGATGTTGGCCTACGACGTTTTGGGGCCTGGCAAAATCGGTGAACCGCGAGTGCTCTGCACGGTCAAGCAAGTCGAAGGCGAAACCTCGCGTGGCGGCGACGGGATGGCCATCGACGTCGAAGGCAACCTCTACATCACGACCCATTTGGGCATCCAGATTTTTTCGCCCGAGGGTGAATCACGCGGCATCGTCGCGTTTCCCGAGATCCCCGCAAACGTGACCTTTGGCGGTCCGGAATTCAAAACGATGTACGCCACAGCGAGAAAGTCGCTGTATTCGGTCGAAATGCCGATCGCCGGATTCCGCGAGTTTCCCGCAAATTGATTTTGCAGGATCTTCGATGTTTCGCTACAGTTTCACGCGAGCGCAGGACCAGGATTGGTTTGCGCGGCCGAAAAACGCCGTTTCAAGGAGGAAACGATGCCCGGAGAATCTTTCCGATTCATTCATGCCAGCGACTTTCACCTGGAAACCCCGCTGGGTGACCTCGACCATCTGCCGCCTCAATTGCGGAATGCGATGGCGACCGCTCCTCGGGATGCTGCGGCGGCGGTCTTCGAAGCCGCTTTGGCCGAAAACATCGACTTTCTGGTCTTATCCGGCGACTTGATGCACCCCGTCGCGGCTGGGCCGCACGGCATGTCGTTGCTGCTGGATGGCTTTGAAAAGCTGCACGCCGCCGACACCGCGGTCTACTGGGCCGCCGGAATCGCAGACGATCCAAAACAATGGCCCGAAGCGGTCCCGTTGCCACCCAACGTGACGCTGTTCCCTCGAGACCGCGCCGTCGCGATCCCACATCAACGAGCCGGGCGAACGGTTTGCTCGGTAATCGGACGCAGCAGCGAAGGCCGGTCGACTTTGCACGTCGCCGGATTCCAAACCGAAACCACCGACGAATTCACCGTCGGGATCGGACACGGGATCGCCGACGCGAGTGCCCTGTCAGGTGCCCGCATGGACTACTGGGCTCTCGGCGGACCTCATAACCACACCGAAATCGAAGGCGGCGCCACCGCGGGTGCTCTCGCCCCGGGATCACCGCAAGGTCGCAACAGCGACGAATCGGGACCACACGGCTACGTCGTCGTCGACGTTGACGCGGAACACACCGCTCGCGTTCGCCGAGTCGAAACGGATCGATTTCGCTACCTGAACGTCGCGATCGATTCGGATGAAATTCGATCCGCCGGCAGCCTTCGCAACCTGCTCGGTCAAAAGATCGCCACCCTGACCAACGAACACGGCGGTCGACACCTGCTGATTTCTTGGGAAGTCACCTTGGACAACGCCGAAGTATTGCCATCGGTCGGCGATCCAACGGAACTGCTTCGCAACCTGCGTCGCGACCACGGCACAACCAATCCCGCGGCCTGGACGACTCGTTTGACCGTACGTCCGCCGCACAACTATCCCAAGTCCTGGCAAGACGAAGACACGATCCTTGGCGACTTCTTGCGAGCCAGCAAGAAATTCGCCGGTGCTCGCGTTCGCGGAACGGCAACCTCCAGCGACGATGCATCGACCTCGCCATCAAACGGCGATCGCTTGGATCTGATGCCATTCACGGAAGAACACTCGGACCTGTCCAGCACCGCGTCGTCTTTGTTGGGTGACGTGCCCGCCGACCAACGCGAAACGATCCTCGCCGAAGCCACTTTGATGGGCGTGGAATTGCTTCGCGGTGGCAAACCCTCTTGGGGACGGAAATCATGAAGATCAAAGACATCCAAATCGACGGTTTTGGCGTCTGGACCGGATTGTCGGTCGACTCCTTGCCCGAAGGCATGACGCTGTTCTACGGCCCCAACGAAGCCGGCAAAACGACGCTCATGCAGTTCTTGCGAGCGATGCTGTATGGCTTCACCGAAGAACGTCGCCAGAAATATTTGCCGCCCATTCACGGCGGGACTCCGGGTGGTGCGATTCGAGTCACTGGGCCCGGTGGCGGCTACGAAGTCCGGCGGCACAGCCAACTGACCGACACCGATGTGACCGGGCGTTTGACGGTCACCGGATCGGACGGCTTGGCCCAAGGCCAGCACCGACTCGGAATGTTGCTGGGACAAATCGACGAACCGATCTTCACCAACGTTTTCGCGATCGGCATTCGCGAATTGCAAGAGTTGTCGACGTTGGATGACACCTCCGCCGCGGATGAACTCTACAAACTCAGCAGCGGTTTGGACCGCGTTTCGCTGGTCGATGTGCTGCGCAGCCTCCGGTCCGGACGCAGCGAAGTCGTCGGCAAACGAGAAACGGAATCCGACGAAAACGAAGCTGCGATCGGCAAGCTCGCGTCGATGATGACGAAACGCGAAAAGTTGCGTGACGAGATCCAGCGACTGTCGGGCAGCACGCGCCGGTGGAGCGAATTGGCGACTCAGCGCCGCACGCAAAGTCAAGAAATCGAAACCCTTCGCGGCCGCATGATCGCCTGGGAACGCGAAGCTCGCTGCGTCGAGATCGCGACCAGCGTGTACGACAAGTGGCAAGAACGCGATCAAATCCGTGAAGAGATCGACGCCATCGAAGGCGAAGCCGCGTTGCCCGATGAAGCTCCTGGTCAGCTCGTCCAAATCGAAGCGATGCTGGAAGAGCGTCGCACCAAGATGGAAGAGATCAAAACCAAGCGTCGCGGTTTACGAGATAAGTCCGAACAACTTCCGATCAACAAACGTTTGTTCGATCTGCAAGGCCGCATTGAAGCCGCTTCGCAACAAGCGACCTGGATCGAAGCCCTCGAAGAACAGATCGATCGGCTCGAAAATCAAATCGAAAAGGCTCGCAACCAAGTCGATGCCGATGCGGATCGATTGGGCATCGAAGAAGACGAGCGAGTCCGCCTGGGCGATGGCGACGACGGCGATCTGCCTGACCTGTCTCGATCGACGCTGTCCGCTCTGTCGGCACCGGCCAAGCATGTCAAAGAGCAAATGTTCTTGCTCAAACAGGCTCGCGCCGAAGGCAAGACTCACAAGGTTCGCAAAGAGAAACTCCAAGATCAATTGCAGGAAGTTCTCCAGCGAGCACACGCGACGGATCTGCAACAAGCCATCCGCCGCGAAAACGACAACATCTCCACGTTGCGTCAGCGCATCCAGCTCGGCCAGCACCTCGAGAAATTGAAACGTCACCACAAAGATCTCGAACGCGAATCGGTGGAGTTGACCACCGACGAAGCCGTGCCGATCGATCGCTTGTGGTTGCTGTCGCTGCCGTTCATCGCCGGCGGCATGTTGCTGCTCTACGGCATGTTCAACGTCTTTCGAATTGAGACGTTTGTGGCGGAGCCCAATCCGACGCAGGGCATGTTGTGCATCATGTTTGGTGCGATGGCTTTGCTGGTCTACTACCTTTCTCGCGAAAAAGGCCAACGCAACACGGCGCGCGACCTGGATGATTGCGAACGCCAGATCGACTCGGTCAAACGTCAGCTTCGCGAAATCGAATCTGAACGAGAGGACTTGGACTCATCGCTGCCCGTCAGCAGCGAATCGCTCGAAGGCCGCCTGCGAGAATCGGAGTCCTTGCTGGTAGAGCTCGACGAAGCGATGCCGCTGCATCACGCTCATGAAGCAGCTTCGCAGTCCTACCAAGGTGCCTACAAGCGAGCTCAGAAAGCCGCCGAAGGCCTCAAGACCGCACGCAAAGAATGGACTGCAACACTCGATCGTCTGGGATTGTCGACAACGTTGTCACCCAAGAGCGTTCGTGTTCTCGGCGATGGCTACGAAGCACTGCAAACCAGCATGCGTCGTTTGACCGAACTGAAAGACGAACGCGGCCAACGTCAACGAGAACGCCAATCGCTCGCCAAGCGAATCGAGACGCTCTACCTCGAAGCAATCGACGCCTCGGACGATGCCTTGCAAGCTCTCGAAGGCAACGATGAATACGAAACGTCAGCCAAATCGAACGAATACGACAACGAGTATTCGGACGGCTACGAGTCGAATGAGTACGAAGACGTCGAAGAAGACGACTACAGCGAATCGTACGCTCGCTCGCAACGAAAGAACCAAAAGAAGAACCGAGGCGACAAACGCAATCGAAATCGTGACCGCCGGGACGACAATCGTTCCAGCGAATCAGAAAACAATCGCAG
Source organism: Rhodopirellula bahusiensis (assembly GCF_002727185.1). Lineage (NCBI taxonomy): Bacteria > Pseudomonadati > Planctomycetota > Planctomycetia > Pirellulales > Pirellulaceae > Rhodopirellula > Rhodopirellula bahusiensis. Next base: position 44,375 of record NZ_NIZW01000003.1, on the reverse strand, counting down.
CAAACGTCCGGTGACGATGCGGTCCAATCCTTTGGATCAACTCAACCACCTGCACGAAGAGGTTGCTCGTCAGCAACATTGGGTCAAGCAACGTCGCCAGCTCAAAGAGCACGACGTGCAACTGAAGAAGCAACAACTCACTCATTCGCGAGCGATCGAGCGAGCCGAACAGCAACGTCGCGCGTTGTGGGCCAAGTGTGGTGTCGCGACTCCCGAACAGTTCTACGAAATCGTCGATCGCAAATCATTGCTGGTCGAACACAACGCCCAGTTCGAATCGATTGATCAACAAGTCCGTTCGATGATCGGCAACAGTGTCGAATACGACGATGTCGCTCGCGAAATCGAGGGTGCCAAATCGACCGATTTGGAACGTCGTTGGGATTCTCTGACAACCCGGATGACCGAGACCGAAGCTCGCATTGCCACACTGCAAACCGCGCAAGGCGAATTGGCTCAGTCGATGAAGCAACTCGGCGACGACGATCGATTGATGACCGCCCGGTTGGAACTGGGCTGCGTCGAACGACAACTCAATCAACTGTCCCGTCGCTGGCAAACGCTTTCAATGGCCAGTTGCTTGCTGGAAGACGTCTGCGGAACGGTCGAGAACGAGCGACAACCCGAAACGCTTCGCGAAGCCTCGTCATTCCTGAACCAGTTGACCGCTGGCAAGTACGTTCGCATTTGGACGCCGCTGGGATCGAACCAACTGAAGATTGACGACGCCGAGGGCAAAGCACTACCACTGGAAGTCCTCAGTCGTGGTACCGGAGAAGCCGTCTTCATCGCACTGCGTTTATCGCTCGCGGCAGCCTACGCTCGCCGTGGTGTGATGTTGCCATTGGTTCTCGACGATGTGCTGGTCAACTTCGACGGCTCACGTGCCGAACACGCGGCTCGCACGTTGAAAACGTTCGCAGAACTTGGACATCAAGTCATGATGTTCACCTGCCACGACCACATCGTTGACATCTTCCACGGGATCGGCGTCGAAGTGCGTCAGATGCCCGCCCAGGGAACTCCCGGTCGCGCTCACATTCTTTCGCCGCCAGTGGAAGAAGTTTACGAAGAGGAAGAGTACGTCTACGACGAAGAATACGTCGAAGAAGAACCCGAATTGGAAATCGAAGAACCGGTTGCGGAACCTGAGCCAGAACCCGTTCCTGAACCGCTCCCGATTGTCATCGAGGCACCCAAACCGGAACCCGTCGTGGTGGTTGCTCCGCCGATCGTCAAACCAGCTCCCAAGCCAATCGAACTGGTTGTGGAAGATCGCCGTCCGGTCAAACCAAAATCAAAGTTCCGCTACAAATTCCAAGACGTGGCCCGGCAACGCCGTCGCGTTCGTCGCCCAGAGTTTGTCATCGAACGACCGATTCGACGACCGGAACCCAAGGTCGATATTGTCGAGGAAGTCACCTCGCCCGACGCTATCGGATGGGCCTGGTTCCAACGCGAACCCGCCGACGGCCGTATCGATGCCGATGAAGCAAACGCGGAGGCCGCACGCAACCAATGGTTGGACGAAGAGGACCGCGAAATGCAAGCGGTTGTCAGCGAAGCGGAAGAAATCGGCCACCTGGTTCACGACGAGGCAACTCGATCGAAACCCGACGGGTCTTCCGACAGTTCATCGTCTTGGTGGACCGGCGAACGAACCAAGTCCTAGTTCGACTTTCGACCAACGGCACTTAAGTACGCCGGACTTCCAAGTCCGGCGGATGTCGTAGGCGACGCAGGCTCTGCGTCGCAAAATGAGTAACCAACGCAGGCTCTGCGTCGCGAAACATACAACCAACGCGGGCGCCGTGTCGGATCAAAACAACTCAGGCGTTTTCCACTTCGGCGAAACGACCGCCGACGACAAAGGCGTCCCGTGAAGGGCTGTTTCGATGCAGCAGCCTCATGCCAATCTCGAAGCATTTGGCTTGGTGCCGGTAAGCCCGAACCACTCGCAGTTGCAACCAAAACGTCGGCAGAATCAGCCGAACTTCTTCCTCCGGATACAACTCCACGGGAGAGAGAATCCCGCAGGCGTTTTTCGAAAAGTCCCGGGTGAATATTCCGACAGCGTGAAATGCCCGAGGGAAACTTGGCAGTGCTTTTTCAAAGTACATCAGCCCGCACGTGCGTACGATTCGACGTTGAGCCTGCCGCTGATCGCAGTAGTTCACCGGTGCCACACCGGACTCATGAAAGTAGTCGTCCCAAGCTTCCGGAAGATCGATCTTCCAGTTCGTGGCCCTGACTACTTCGGCATAGTGCTGTGGATAATCGAAATCCAGCATTCCACCATCTCCGGGTCGAGGGCTTTGCCGCTTTCGCGACGAATCAGGTTACACGCATCTTCGCGTGACATTGGTGTTCGGTAAGGTCGTTGGCTCGTCACGGCTTCGTAGATATCAACCACAGCGCACAGACGTCCCCAGGGGTGAATGTCGTCGCCAACCGTCCCAACGGGATAGCCACCGCCATCCATTCTTTCGTGGTGTTGATACACCATCATCAATTGACCAAACGTCAGGTCATCCCGTAGTGCCAGTTGCTTGAACCCATCACCGGGATGCTTCTTGATCAGTGCAAATTCGTCTTCGTCCAGCCGTCCAGGTTTGGTCAGAATCTGATCGGGGATCTCAAGCTTGCCCAGATCGTGAAGCAACCCGCCGGCAACAACCAATTCCACTTCGCGTTCGGTCATCCCCAACGCATTGGCCAACATGCCGGCATACAATGCCACGTTGGCACTGTGAGTGAAGGTCGCATAGTCATGATTCAAGACACGGAACAAATCGCCCGCCGCGAAGTCTTCTCGCGAAACCAAGCTCGCAGCGATTCCACCTAGTTCACTGGCGGCGTTGACCGTCTCATCTTCATTGTTGTTAGCAAAACTGCCTTGCAACACATCCAACACAACTTCGTTCAGTGCCGCGGATCGCTGGGAATTGGTGGCTGACTCATCGCCATTTCCCGCCGCCATATCACGCAGATATTCCTGGTAGCTGGATCGACCTTCCCGTTCGATGAACAGTTTGGTCACGCCGCGGGACTTCAGTTTGTTCAAGTCCTCCGGCTTCATCGGGTAGTTGGCTCCCCGATAAAGCTTCACCTCTTCCGTGGATCCGACACGGCAATACAGATCCGCACCAATCGCCGATGAAGGCGACAGCGTCGAAACACTGATTGCGATGAGATCCGAGGTGAGCATTGCTGACTAAGACACCACACGATTGAGGGGGCACTTCCCCATTTAGATACGGAGACATTCAAACGTACAGTGCATATCCAGACACGAATGAGTTCCCCCCCCATTCTTTCAGGTTTCCAAGATCCATAGACCTAAAAATCCGACCATTCGGCACCAGCAATCCACGCGGACTATGCATATTTTGCACTCGTTGCCGATTCGATGACATTCGATCAAACTGCTGAGTTCACGGCATTGGTGCCGGAGACACACGCCTCTCGACGACGGAAAAGGTTGGCATGCCAGACTTTTATCAACACGACATGATCACGACGATCCACGATCTTCGGTCGGCCAAATTGGACAACCTGGAGTCGATGCTTCGCGAATCAACCGAAAATCATGACATTGGACTCGTGTTGCCGGTCACCGCTTCGGACATGCGAGCCGAACCCTTCGACGTGATCGTCCGAGAACTGGCTCAAGCCGACTACATCGCGTCGATCGTCGTCAGTCTTGGCGTGGCCCCTGACCAAAGCGATTACGACGAAACATGTGCCAAAATTGCTCCTTTGGGCGACCGAGCCAAAGTTCTCTGGACTGATGGTCCCGAGGTCCAAGGCCTCTACAACGAGCTGATCGACTCGGGCATCGATGTCTCCGTGCCCGGGAAAGGCCGCAGCGTTTGGACCGCCTTTGGGTATCTGTTGGACGATCCGAACATTGAAACGTTCGTGCTGCATGACTGCGACATTGTCGACTACGACCGCCAACTGCTTTCGCGGTTGTGTTTGCCGATGGTTCACCCAGGGTTGGACTTTGAATTCTGCAAAGCCTACTACGCCCGCGTCACGGACCGTATGCACGGCCGCGTCGTTCGATTGCTGGTCGCGCCGCTGCTGCGAGCTCTGATGCAGTGCTTCCCCGACAATCAATTCGTCCGCTTCCTGGGCAACTTCCGCTACCCGCTCTCGGGCGAGTTCTCGCTGACACGCAACCTGGCCCGCACCAACCGAGTCGCCAGTGATTGGGGCTTGGAAGTCGGCACGCTCGCGGACGTTTACCGAAACACATCGCACAAACGGGTTTGCCAAGTCGACTTGGCTCGGCTCTACGAGCACAAACACCAAACTCTCGCGGTGGACCAACCCTCCAGCGGCCTGATCAAGATGGCACTCGACATCCTGACAACGATCTACCGAACGTTGGCCAGCCAAGGCATCGTGTTCGGAGAGTCCACCTTTGTCACGTTGCGAGCTTCGTTCTTGCGAATCGCTCAAGACTGCATTCGCCAGTACGCCGCCGACGCGCGAGTCAACTCGCTCAACTACGACCGGCACTCGGAAGAAATGGCCATCGAAGCGTTCGCTCAGTGCGTCACGCAGGCCGGTGAAATCTTCGCAGCAGATCCCAGCGGTAACCCTTCCATTCCAAACTGGACGCGAGTCCGAGCCGCCTTCCCCGATTTCACCTCGCGGCTACGCGACACCGTTTGAGCAGGCAAAAAGATTCGTCGGCATATCAGCCGCACGGCGTTGGCCGCGGTACCTACACGCGCACTCCCACACGGCTCACCGTTGTCCCCATCCATTCCAGCTCTACTGCATTGAGAACATTCGAAGAGTGATACCTCACTCTTCGGTGGATGCGGCGATCGCGTCGAGAGCCAACATGCGGTAACGCATCCGGTCACTTGGCGACAACGTCGGCAAATGAGCGCGTCGGCGACTGTCCAACAGGATTTCGTACAACCCAGCGGCAGACCTTGGTCGCGGCATCGATCGAATCACGCCGGCTTTCAAGGACTCATCGCCCCAGCGTGTTTGTCCAATCAGTTGCAGATCCAATGTTCGGCGTTTGGTCCAATCGCGGTCCACTGCTCCATGAATCAAACTGCGTTCGATGGCGATATCGAGCGAATCGATCCCGCCACGGACACCAAATTGATCGGGCAAATTGGCATCAAACTCTTTCTGCGCCTCGGTGCGTCGATCGATTTCATCTTCAATCAATTCGGGCTTTTCGATGATGGGCGCGGGCGAATAGATCAGCAACGGAACGTCACGTCCCACTCGCATCCGCCGGACAACATCGATCATCTCGATCGCGGACGCATCACGCGGTTGCTCCTTCGAAACAATCAATCGCACGTCATCGCCGAGTGAAAGCCTGCGTTCGAGAGCGGCGACCGAGTAGGTGATTTGCGGTTCGAAACCCGCTCCGGCCATGATTCGCTGCCACGACGAAATGATCTCGGGCCGGTTTTCCAAAATGATCGCGACACCTTTTTCACCCAGCGTTGCCATTTGCTGCCAACGATCTTGAACGCGTGACATGCCCGCGAAAGTCAGTTTGGGATCGGATTGCATCAAGCGAGCGATCGTGGCCGCGGCTTCGTAACGAACGGTCGCGTTGGGATGATCCACGGTCTCGACCAAGACACTCGCATCGGCACCTTGTCGCAACAACGACGCGGCCAAGCCGCGACTGATTTCGCCATCGATCAATCGCAGCACACCAACCGCAGCAGGATCGTTTTCCGACGCGACACTGTTCGACAGCACCGGTAATGCCCAGGCGGCCAAAACTTCTTCCGCCGAAGCCGTTCCGAAAAATCCTTGGATGAACTGATCGCGATTCTTCGCATCTCCCCAATCCGGATCATTCGCGACTCGGTACGCCAACTGTGCGGTCAATTGCTGAACCATGCTGCTCGGATCATCGTCACCGACCCGGCTCAATCGTGATGCCGCATCGGCCGCATTTCGGAACGAGACCACCCAGGTCGCGGCTTGAGTTGGGACCACTCCGTCGCGTTTTGGATTGATGGCCCAAACCGAGACATCACCAAAATCATGTTGGCTCGCGACAGCTTCGTTCATGGCATCCTGAAGAGCCAATCGCATGATCTTCAACGCGGGCTCTCTTGAGACTGAATCCGAAGAGGCCTCCAACCGACGCGTGAGCAAGTCGACTTGCACTTCGTCCGAGCCCAGCATCGCCAGGGCGTCGAGTGCCTTGCCTCTCGCCGAATCGGTTCCGTACAACGCAACGCGACGCAGCCCAGCGATTCCAGCTTTCCGATCAATCTTCAACAGGACTCGCAAATCTTCACGACGCTGATCCAGATCGCTCGTCCGGACGATGTCGCCAATCAACGCCGCCGAAGCGTACTCACCTCCACGAAACAATGTTCGATAGGCGGCGAGCTTGTCGTCATCTTTGGAAGAGGTCAGTTGCTTGATCGCGGCTTGCAAACGGCTCGGGTCGCGAAGCGTTTTGGCTCGAGCGTCAAAGATGGCGTCAAGCGCCGACTTGGCTTCGTCCGAGACATCCACCGCCGACGAAATTCGAATCCGTTGATCCGTGCTGATCTGTGAAGCGATCAGTGCGGCTCGGTCCGCCGCGGGGGCGCTGGTGGCGAGCGGTTGCAAAAGTTCGTTGACCGCCGACCAAGCCTGAACTCGTGCCAAAGCGTTCACGCTGCGTCCGAGTGCCTCGGGTCCGCCGCTGGCTTTCAACTTCAATTGCTCGACCGCTGGGTCGGGTGGCAACTGATCCTGTTCCTCCGCATCGGCCCCGGTCTCTTGAGCGACAACGCCATGCTCGCCCGAACTCGCGAAAATCCAGCAGGCGACAAAAAGGACGGCGAGGAGGCGACTGAAAAAGCGGTCAGCCATTCGGGAAATCCGAGGGTTGGCGAGGATGACGAACGAGAAGCGTCCCCATTCTAATCCGTCCCACCGCGGATTCACCTTTCTTCGGACCAGCTTTCTGAGGCTAGAAAGGCCTCAAAACGGGTTTCGCCACCCATTCAGAAATCAGATTGTTCCGTTTGTCGCAATTCTTCCAATCGTGCGTGGGCCTCGTCCGCCCAAGGGCTGCCTGGCGAAAGCTGCAGGAATCGCCGCCAATGGTGCTCCGCCTCGACGCTGCGATGCAGATCTTCCAGGATGCGGGCAAGGTTATAGTGCACGTCGGGGTAGTCGTCGTGCAACGCCAATGCCCCGCGATACGCCGCGACGGCCAGTTCGGGCTGGCCCGTTTCAGCCAACACGCCCGCCAGGCTGGACCGAGCCTCCACAAAATCCGGGTCGACCTCGAGCGCCGCGTAGTACCGCTCTCTCGCAGCGATCGTTTCGCCGATTCGATACAGCAATTCACCGATCTGAAAATGAATGTCCGACCGAGCCCCGTCGCGAGCCAGCACCGCGTGATAGCAATCAATCGCGGTTTCCAACTCGCCCGAATCCTCGGCTTGGTAAGCCGACATCAGCAGGTCGTCTTCTTCCTCGGCCATCTCATCCGCTGGAGGAAACTGCATCGAATCCGGATTCGTCGTTCCCGCAATCTCAGTGGCTCCCGGAACCGTGATCGAGTTTGGGAACGCACCCGACGATGTGATTCCAAACTCATCCGCCAAAGAATCATCTGGTCGCGAAAACTGCAGGATGGGTGTGTCCGACTCGGAGTCGTCAGCTGCGGAGTCGGTGTCTTCCAACGCATCAAAGTCGAATCGCAACTGACCGCCGGGTTCGATCAGTCCTTCGCCCTGTCGAAGCAAGACGTGCTTGCCTTCGACCAAAATCGACAACTGATCCAACGGACGTCGCAGGTTCGGAACGACTTCGACCCACTGCATGATGCGGCGTTCGATCGCCTCGGGGCTGGCCCCGGACGCGACCCACGCGGCCAGACGTCTCGCCGTCGCCACCTCTTGAAAATCAAAGTACGGCAACTTGTGCAACGTTCGCACCGGTTGAATCAACCCACGACGATGCCAACGCCGGATGACTCGCACGGACACGCCCAACAAATGGGCCAGCATGGCGGGTGTGTGAAGCTTGCGAATCGACTGTTCCGCGTCGACCAATCCGAGCTGTTGCCACAAATCGGTTTCGTGCAAAATCTGCACGTCGGAATCATCTCCCCTTCGCTCGGTTGCCTTCTCGATCAACTCGGCTTCGGCCAGCGGAGATTCTTCCGCGCCGACCACGATGCAGTCGACCGATGACGCTTCACTTTCGACCACGACCGCACCATAGGATCGAAGCAGGTTCGTGGCTTCGCGGCGATTCATGCCACCCAATCGCCCGACGATCAACATTCGTCGACCTGACAACGCATCGCTCGGCAGCGACGAGTCCTCCGACACGACATCCTCGATGTCCGACGAGTCCACATCGAACTCATCTTCCAGCGTGTCGCTCAGGTCGTCGTGCGGCGATTCGAATTCGTCGTTGGAATGCATGATCCCGACAAGATATCCGATCAGCATCTGCCGACCACTCCGGATTGGCTTTGCCCGGCAGATTGTCACCGGACTCGATGAACAAAGTCTCACCGATCTGGAATGAAATTGCGGACCGGAATGAATCGCTTGTCCCCGAGGTAACGAACACGCCGATTGCCTCGTTCTTCACGGTTCTGCAACCCGATTGAAAACAGGGCGACTTTGCTGGCGAGAAAAACCGATATCGACGAAGGGTGTTCTTTTCACGACACGCAATCTCCTCCCAACTCGTTCGCAGGTTCTTTCGTCATGCTTGTCACTCGCTTAGGCAAAATCACGGTGCTCGCCGTCGCCGCGGGAGGCCCCTACGTCGCTTCGGAAACCGATTGGGGACGCAATGCCGCGGGCTCCGTCACGAACGTTTTCAGCGGCGAAGGCATCTCCACAACGGGATGGGGATCCGGAGAAGCACCGGTCGGCGGCGTCACAAACTCACCCGAGTCCGACCGATACCCGGTTCACTCGCACCACCAAGTCGAAACGCTTCGAGGCGTCGCGTCACAGCGTTATCGCTATGAACCCGAAATCGCGAAAAAGCTGGGGGCTCTCCCGGCCACGGACGATGCACCTTCGCTCGCGGGAAACAACGTCGCCGACTTGCGAGAGGTCCTGCGTTTTGACTTGACCACCCACGCGATCCTCAATCGTTTTTCGCGTGTCTCAACGGTGCTGGCGGACCTGCAACTCGAAGGCCTGCGTGTACCGATCGTGACGGGCACGCAAGCCACTGATTTGGCCGGCACATTGACGTACTACTTTGATCGTTCCGGTTCGATCCAACGCATTTCGTTGCACGGATTCACCGGCGACCCATCACGATTGATGACCACGATTCAGTCGCACTACGGATTGGCTCGCGAACCATCCCTCGAAGCCGGCGTGTTTACGAAGCGTTGGAACGGCACCCCCGTTCACTTCCTGCGTTTGACTCACGCTCCAGTGGTCTTCAGCGACGCGGTGCACCAAAAGTACACCGTGTTCTTGGAACTCAACCAACCGAACCTGACGTACGGCATCAGCGACGAAGCCAAACGAATCGTCGTCACCGACCAGTGGACAGGTCGCTGGTAGTGGTTGAGTCAACGCTCGAGCAATTCAGTTCTCGGGCGATCACCGGTCAACGGATTCACCATCAAGCGTCTGCAGCCCCGCTTCCATGTTGATGCGAGGCCGATAACCCAGCCGCTCTTTCGCGGCCTTGATATCAAACGAATGATCTTTCGCGAGCTGCGACGCGACGAAACGGGTCATCGGCGGCTCGCTGCTTCGGCCGGTCACTCGGTACACCGTTTCCAACACCGCACCGATCCGGTACGCGGCCGCGAAGGAGATGGACTTGGTCGGCGGATCGACTCCGTGAACGCGACACAGTTTCGCGATCCAGTCCCAACAATTGACCGGTTCGTCTTGCGTGATGAAGTACGCTCGTCCCGCCGCTTCATCCGGCCGAGACCGCAAAGCATCGATCGCGTCCAAGTGAGCCGCGGCGGCATTGGTCACGTGCACCGTGTCGATCACGTTGTTGCCGTCGCCGATGATTCGCAACCGACCACTGCGAGCCCGCTGCAGAACTCGAGGAATCAGGTGCGGGTCATTCGGGCCCCAAATCAAATGCGGACGCAGCGACACCGTTCGCATTCCGCCCGGCTGATCCGCAGCCAAAATTTCGCTTTCCGCAATCGACTTCGTGTGCGGGTAGTGGCACATCCATGTCTCAGGATACGGTTCCGACTCATCCACGTCGCGTTGATCGTTGCCATCGAACGTGACGCTGGGGCTGCTCGTGTAGACCAACTGCGAAACGCCAAACTCCTGGCAAGCATTCAGCACATTTCGTGAGGCGACCACGTTGTTGTCAAAGTAGTGCTGCCAGCTTCCCCAAACGCCAGCGACGGCCGCGGTGTGAATCACCACATCGGCACCCGCGATCACGCGACTCAGATAGGTTTGATCCAGCAAGTCACCTCGGTGGTGCGTCATCCCGGATCGGACCAAGTCCGGAGTTTCGCGTCGGGAAAGCCCAACGACTTCGCAGTCACGCTGCAGCAACTGGCGAACGATTTCGCCGCCCAGGAATCCGCTGCAACCGGTCACGACCACCCGCATCAAGTCGACTCCAAAGCGGGCGACTGCGTCGGTTCCGAATCGTTCCCATCACCGCCATCTGACTCGGTTGTGGATCGATCTTCCGAAACGATGGCGTTCGGATCGCCAACCGGATCGTCACTGGCAGGAAATTTGATGAACACGCGAGCCAACACAACCACCGCGATCGCCAACAACAGCGAACCGAACACAAACGGAGCCCCGGGAAATTCAAACGGAGCACTCTCCGAAGTGAAGTACCCAAGCAAACCGCTGGTGAACAACAAAGGAGCCGGGATGTTGGTCAGGCTGATCAACGATGTCAGCGAGCCTTGTACTTTGCCCTGTTCTTCGGGACTGACTCGGCCCGCTACCAAACTTTGAATGGCGGGTCCAGCCAATCCGGCCAACGATCCAAACACGACAATGCAGGGGATCATCCATCCCTGCGACGCGAGTCCGTAGCCAAGAAATGCCAAGCATGAAACACAGGTTCCCATCACCGCCGTGCGACGTTCGCCCAAGCGTTTGATCATCGGTCGGACCAAGCCACCTTGAACAATCGCAGCCATCAACCCGACCAAGGCCAACGTCAAACCATTGGTGACCTCATTCCAACCAAATCGATATCCCATCGACAGAACCCAGACGTTTTCCAATCCACGTTGTGCCAGCGAAGAAAACATGGACGCGACTGCCAAACCAGCGATCATCGGATAGTTTCGAAGTCGTGCGATCGTCCCCAGCGGATTCATCGCGGCCAACGAAATCGAACCACGTTTTTCTGGCGGCAAGGACTCGGGCAAGACAAAGAATCCGTACAACCAATTCACCAACGACAAACCAGCCGCGACGAAAAACGGCAACCGAATGTGGATGCCGCCGAGGACACCGCCGAGCGCGGGGCCGATGATGAATCCCAACCCGAACATCATCCCGACCAACCCAAAGTTGCGAGCCCGGGTTTCTTGCGTCGAGACATCCGCGATGTAAGCGTTCGCGGTTGAAAAACTGGCCCCCATCACACCGGCAACAATTCGGCCGACAAACAACCATCCAACCGTCGGTGCCAATCCGGTGACGATGAAGTCGACGCCCAGCCCAAACAGCGACGCCAAAATGACGGGGCGGCGTCCGAATCGATCCGATAGTGCTCCCAGAACGGGGGCAAAGAAGAATTGCATCAGCGAATACGTTGCGCCGATCACGCCGACGTACCAACTGGCCCGCGATGTGTCGCCGCCCACAAACTCTTTGATCAATTCCGGCAGCACCGGAATGATGATTCCGATCGCCAAAATGTCGATCAACAACGTCAACAAGATGAATGCCATCGCCGCCGAACGTCGCTGGTGCGGAGGCGTGATCAAGGCATTCTGGGGGGCAAGAGTGAGGCGAGACGTCGGATAGCGGACCAACACCTTACGATCCACTTCGCTCGGCGTCGAGATGGGCGTTCTCGAGCGATTCCCGCGTTCAACGGGAGATTACCATTCAAGGGCAAAACCATCGCGAACAAGAGCTTCGGACGTGTCCGTTCATTCCGGTGGCAAGCTGCGCCCCGGCTTTCGAGCGTTCTACCGGCGGTCTAAACTGTGCGGTTGGTCCATCTCTGGCGCGTTGGAAATGCGCCCAACGCAAGAACTTCTCCGCGGTGATCTGTCTCACCGTACTTCTTGCGTTGCCAAACGGATTTTGCTCCTACGAAGGTTCTCTCGGATGCCCCAAGGCTTCTACACTCAGTGCGTCGTTGTTCTGCTGCGCGAACGCGTGTCGATGCGCAAGATTGCCGCCGCGATCGATGAATACGAACCGTCTGATCCCCTGCCCGCGACGGCGGACTGGGCGATCGCCGGGCCGTCCCTGATCATGGACATGGATGAGGAAACTCCCGGTCACTTGGCAATCGATCTGGTCGACAAGCCTTGGCCGGACGACATGCAATTCGACGACGCCGACTCGGCCGTTCGCCAGGCATGGTCCAACGGTTCCTTCGGACCGCTGACGTTTCCTGGATCGCTGAAACGTTCTCTCGAACAACTGTGGGTCTGGGACGAAGGCAAGGAAGAAATCCCGCAGCACACCGCGTTCTTGAGAATCCGCAGCAGCTACATACTCAAAACTGACGAAGCCGACGCTCCACTGGTTCCCGAAGAATACGAACCGTTCGACGAACTCGCTTTGATCACCGAAGTCGCCGCGGCTCTGACCGAATTGCCACAAGCAATTGCTTACTTCAACCCCGCCGGCGAAACGGTTCGCAACCTGGATGGCATGAACCAAGTCATCCAGGAATCCGAGGACAACGATTTCCCGCCACTGGATCTCTGGGCCAACGTTCGGCTCTACAGCCTCGACGATGGATTCGCAGCGATGGACACGGTTGGCAATGGGCAACTGGACTTACCAGACATCGAAGCTTTGTTCTTCGCAGAAGCCTATGACTTCAACGACATCGACGAACTGCTTCGGTTGATCACTTGCCACCTGATCGAAAGCGAAGAACCATTCGAAGACGGTGACACGGTCCAAGGTCCCAACGGAGTCACCTGGGTCATGCACCAACAACCCGACAGCATTTCTGATCCACCGCGATCAGTGCTGCGTTTCCTCCCGCAAGACGACCATCCCCTGCCGGCGCAGTTTCAACCCGCCGCGGAATGATCTCTCGGCAAATCAATCACTCGCCAATGCAGTACAAGTACTCTTGGCGTTTGCCGCCTTCTTGCTTGCCGACACGCAGGTAAATTCGCCCGCCACTGATTGTTGGTGTCGACATCACCGAATCACCGAGTTGGTTCTCACCAATCGACTCGAACGACTCCGTGTCCGCTCGGAAGATGTAGCATTTGCCTTCTTCGTTGACCGCATAGATCCGGTCGTTGACCAAGACTGGCGACGAAGTGAAGTCACCGCCCAGGCGAGCTTTCCACTTTGTCTCACCGGTTTGGCAATCAACGCACATGGCGACGCCCGCGTCCAACGTCATGAACAGGTGGCCGTCCTTGTGCAACATCGATGGCACATAAACTCGCGTGCCAACTTCCCACGCGACTTCACCCGATCCATCCGCCACGACGGCGGAGATGTGATTGTCGGGGTAACCGCCTGATGAGAAAACGTGCGTGCCATCGGTCACAGTGGTCGTCACACACTCCGTCGTCGCACCTTCGATTTCCCAATTCACGTCGCCGGTCAGCGAATCCAAACTGGTGACCAAATCGCAACCAGTCAAAAACAGCTGATCCTTGCCGGCGACGGTCAAGACGACCGGCGATGCATAGTTCGGTTCCTTTGGCCGCTGGTGCCTCCAAACAACTTCGCCCGTGACTCGGTCCATTCCGACGACTTGGCCGCCCGCCTTGTTGTCCGCCGATGCAATCACCAAATTTTGATAAACCGTCGGTGATGATCCGTATCCTTGATGAATCTGATACGGGCAAAGCTTTTGCTGCCACAACAGTTCTCCCTCGAGACTCACCGCGGAGGTGTAAACGGCTTTGTCAAAGTAAAAATTGACAAACACACGCTCACCATCGGTCGCGGGTGTGCACGATGCCCAGGAGGCTTTCGTGTTCGGTTCGCGTTGGTGGGTGGCGTCGAATTCGCCTTCGTGCACCACCGATTCCCACACCAACTCTCCCGAATCGCGATTCAAGCAAACCAAGAACTGTGATTCGCGAGCTTTGTCCGCGACTTGAAGGTACACCCGATCACCGAGCAGAATCGGAGAACCGTGCCCTCGATCGGCGAGCGGAACTTTCCAAACAATGTTCTGCTTCGCGTCGGCAGAATCACTCCACCGGGTTGGTGGATTCTGTTCACCGACGGCATGTCCTTGGCGGTCGGCACCACGCCACCACGGCCAGTCAGTTTCTGAAAAAGTAGGTGTCTGTGCCCACGTGGATCCACACGACATCAGAAAACAGACGAGTCCCGCCAAAAACATCTTCTTCATCCCATCACCGTCCCGTTTCACTGTGTTGACAATCATCGCGAAAGAACCCGCCCGATTCGCAAGTGAGTGAATCGCAAATCTCTCCTGCTGGCGCAGCGAGCCAGTATATCAACCCATCACTTTGCCCGGGGCAACGGAGTGCTCAGCGAAAAGGAGACCGGAATGATTCGACGGAGAGTCCAACGAGGTCGCGTCTTCGCCAGCATCGACTGGGTCGAAATGCTCGCTGTTAAAACACAGCGTGTGGCCCATCCTGCGGCCTCGGAACGAGCCCCAAATCCAAGCACGCCCCTAATTGACCCCCGTCCCCTTTCGGGTCGCAATGCCCCCGTGGCAACTACTCAATTCGTTCAAACCCAGTTGCTAGAACCTTGTATTTTACGGGCGTTCCATTCGGCAGATTGCAGCTGACTTGCAATTGATAGGGGTGGGCTCCTGAAACCGAAAGGAAATTTTTAATCATCACGTGGTCGACAATCTCAAATGATGTGAAATCAACAACAAACAGCACTGATTTGGATTCTCGTAAGAAAGCCTTCGTTTTTTTCATGGAAATCGGTTCGTCCTCTTCGTATTCCCGCTTTTGCGTATACCAGAGCAGCTTTATTTCTGGCGATTCCGCCACGTCAATCATCTTGCAATTGAGGGATCCGGCTGGTGTCATGTCAAGAAAAGTGAAGACGTCGTTGTCGGTTCCGGACAACGCCAATCGACAAAGCACGCTGGTACCGAACCGGGAATGAGCCAAGTTCACATCTCGACTCTCAACCAAGCATTTGTAGGATTCGACCGTTTTGGCTAGCTCGGAAACCTCGGATTTCAAGGTGAGGTTTTCGCGATACGATCGCGCGAAAAAAGCGGAGACAATTGCAGTGATTGCTAAAAGCAATGCGATTGGGACACGTTTCATAGGCTAGAGGGCCATCAAAAGGGACGCAGCAGTTCAGCCATCTTACTGCACCGGAGAACTACGGTTGCATTCTTGCTACCGGATCGTCGGACGCTGCCAGTAAGCGTCGTTCGGTTCAACAAGGCCCGGAGGGTCGACAGATCCATTGCCGGGGTCGTCAGGCCCCGGATCGATAGGCGATGCGTCAGGGCTTTTGTTCGTACTTGCGATACAACTGCTTGTGCTTGTTGCCCAAGTCAACCTTGCGTCCTTGAACATAAGCGTCCACCACTCGCGTGCCAGATTCTAATACATCGCCATCGGCAATGATCAGTGTCGCGTGATGTTTTGCCGCTAACGTCCCAACTCGATCGGCAACGCCCAGAATCTCAGCGGCCGATTTAGTGATCGCACGGACAGCTTCCTCTCGAGGCAAACCGTGAGCCACCGCAATTCCCGCATGATACGGCAAGTTCCGAATGTTCGAAGCTCCGCCGGGATATCCTGAACCTTCACCAGCAATCGCGAATCGAACGCCCGCTTCGCGAAGTTTCGATGGCAGCGAATACAACGCGTCGACCGGATCCGAACGTCGACGGGGCAATCGATAAGTCGCGATCAAAATCACGGGAATGTCGTGAGCGGTCAGATGATCGACGCAGTGCATCGCATCCGCTCCACCGCACAAGATCATTGGAATGCGGCGAGACGTGAAGAACGAGATCGCCGATTCGATCGCACCCAAACGGTCGGCTTGAACAAACACAGGCCGTTCGCCGTTGATCACCGGAAGCAAACTTTCTAATCGAACATCCGTGGCAACGTTCTCATCGGTTTCGAGCGATTCGCCATACCGGCGGGCTCGTTCGAACAAGTCATCCAATTCTTGAATTTGCTCGTCATATCGCTTGGCTTTCTCTTTGGAATCGCCGCCGCGTGGAACGATGGATTCCCAGTTCACGCACAAACCAGTCGGCCCTTCCAGCAACATGTCTTGGTACGACCACCCGTCAAGCTGCATCACGCCCGACTGGCCCTGCAAAGATCGACCACCAGGAACAACGTGAGCCAACATCACACCGCCGGCTCTGCCAACGGGAATCAATTCGCTGTCCGGATTGAAAGCGACCCAAGAACGTACGTTGGGATTCAGATCCCCTCGTTCAGTGTTGTCGATGGTCACATCGACCGCCGTGATCTCACGCAGACCCAGATCGGTGTACGCATCAATCAGGCCCGGGTAGACGTGCTTGTCACTGCCATCGATGACCTCAGCGGAGTCTGGCAATCGGACAGATGCTCCCACTTCGCTGATCAATCCGTCTTCGAACAGAACCGCGCCGTTCTCGACGATGGATCCATTTCCCAAGTGCAGCGTCGCGTTCCGAATCACGATCGCATTGGTTTGCGGCGCACCGGGAACCATGTCGTGCGCCCGCGCCGGTGGCAACACCGAGCAAGCACCAACGAGAAACACCAGCGCAACAGCGGATACGTTATTCAAACGGCTCATTGGACTGCCTCCGTTCCTTGCGACATCGTGTTTTGTTGGGCACTCTGCTGGGCGCCGCGTGAATTGCAGAACTCGTCGTATCGCAACCAGCGATCTTCTTCAGCCATTTGCATCAAGCGACGCTCGGCAACTGATTCATCGTCATCATCTTTCGATGACTCGTCGGGATCGGACTTGGGTTTGCCATCCAACAATTCCTGAATCAGTTCGTTTCTCCACGCCTGATCGCGGCTCTGCAGTTCAGCCTCATCGTCCAAGCGGAACATCGGCCGACCATCGATCCAAGTCTGCTCGCAACGGCTGGTCGTCGACATCGGTGGACCGCTCCAAACGACCAAGTCCGCGTCCTTGCCAACGGTGATCGACCCCACACGGTCGTCGATCCGAAGTTGCTTGGCCGGATTCAACGTCACAAACTTCAACGCGTCGGTCGGTGGCACGCCGCCGTACTTGATCGCCTTGCCCGCTTCCGTGTTTAGGTGGCGTCCCATTTCCGCGTCGTCGCTGTTGTACGAAACCACGATGCCCTTGTTGTGCATCAGAACACCGTTGTAAGGAATCGCATCGTAGACTTCGAACTTGTAAGCCCACCAATCCGAGAATGACGACGCCATCGCCCCGTGCTCAGCCATGCGATCGGCGACCTTGTAACCTTCCAAGATGTGCTGGAGCGTTCCGATCCGGATGCCAAATTCATCCAGCACGTCGAGCGTCGCCATGATCTCGTCTTGGCGATAGCTGTGACAGTGAATCCAACGTTTGCCATCCTGAATCTCCACGAGAGCCTGCAATTGCAAATCCACACGCGGCGGCAACGTGTCTCGTTGACCAGAGCTCCAACGTCGATGTGCGACCGCATACTCTCGAGCCGCGAGCAATTGATCGCGAAGCAACTGCTCCACGCCCATGCGAGTGTTCGGGTACCGAGATGTAGAACGCTTGACGTTTTCACCCAAGGCGAACTTGATCCCCAGCGGAGCGTCTTTGAATCGGAAGTCGTCCATTGAGTCGCCCCAACGGAACTTCACGACTTGGTTTTGACCGCCGATCGGGTTCGCAGAACCGTGCAAAATGTTGGCCGTCGTGACCCCGCCGGCAAGTTGGCGGTAGATCGTGATGTCGGTGTTGTCGATGAAGTCACCGACACGAACCTCCGACGTGACAACTTGCCCGGACTCATTGATGCCACCGTCCGTCGCGGCGTGCGAGTGACAATCGATCAAACCGGGCGTGATGTGTTTGCCCGATGCATCGATGACCGTGCAGTCTTCGCCGGTCGGAACCGTGATGTGTTCTTCCACTGCGACGATCCGGCCGTCTTCGACCATGACATCCATCGGTGTTTCAGGTACTTGCAAGTCGTCGCTGTCCTCACAGGTCCACACCAACGCCCCTCGGAACAAGACCTTGGATGGACGCGAAACAGGTTCGGTCCGACCATAAACCCCAAGCGGGCGAACGATCTGCAACTCAGCCACGGAAGATTCCTCCTCCGCCAGCTCATCCGATTCTTTCGCGGGTTCCTCCGAGGCCAGCTCGCCAGTCTCGGGCTTCTCCGCGTTTTCGTCGTTTTCAGTTTCGTCTTTGTCTTCCGCTTCGTCGTCACCGTCCGACGACTTATCGTCCGATGGTTGCTCGCTCGCTTCTTCTTCCTCTGACTCGTCGTCTGCTTCGGGCTCGATCCAACTGGTTTGAAACCGGCGAGCGGATTGCCCGATGGGATAGAACTCGATCGAAATAGGCTCGGATTCCGACACCTCGGCCAGAGCCTTAGCACTCGAACGAACCACGATACGATGCGTGCCCTCCGGCAATCCCAAAGCTTGGCACAATGCGTCGCCGGAATCCTCGCAAGTGATCTGGCCAGCGAACTGATCCAATCGCTGAACGATCTTCTTCAGCTTCTGTTTGCTGGTGTCTTCCTTCGCTTCATCCTCTTCCACGTCAGATTCTTCGTCGCCATTTTCCTCCGCTGTCGACTCTTCTTCACTCGTATTTTCTTCACCCGGCTCTTCCTCGCTCGTCTCTTCCACGGGAGTTGTGCCGATCAATTCTGCCGACAATCGGCCATCCTTTTGCGAGATCGCCAACTCCACTTCCGTCGAGGAATCCGCTGGCATGCGAAGCTTCCATGAACCGACCAACGAAGCGACTTTCGTTTCCGGTTCTTCGTTAATTACGAATTCCTGACCGTCGACCAAGACCTTCCATAGCTTCGTCTCTTTGTCGAACAGATCCCCGTCGGCCACAATCAAGTTGGCTGACATCCCACCGGCGATGCGTCCATGAGTTCGATCCAGCCCGAGCAAACCGGCCGGTGTGGTCGTGAGCGAGGCGATCGCATCTCGACGTGACAAACCTCGCTTCACCGCGGTTCGCAATCTCGCTAGAAACTTGCCTGGATCGTCCAGTCGATCCGCGGTCAAGCAAACCGTCGCCCCTTGGCGAATCATCTCGGCTGGGTTGGTAGGAGCATACTTCCAATCCATCAAACTGACCAAGTCAACTTCGCGAGCGGACTCGGGCGTCGACACATCGGGAGCCTCTGGAAAATCCAACGGCAACAGCAACACTCGATCCAGTCCCGCGATCGCTTCCGCCTCTCGGTACTCTCGCCCCGAACCGCGAATGATCGATCGCATCGAAAACTCGTTCGCGACTTTCTGAGCCCGCAATGCCATCCGCTCGTTCGGGCAATCAAATACAAACGTTGATCCCGCCAAAGCCTGATGCAGCGTTTGCAACGTCTCGCTGTGATCAGGTTGAGGCAACGAAGGATTCGCATCGTGTGCCGCTGATGCGTCGCGGTACCACTGCGCGTCGTAGAGCGACTGACGAAGCAACGCCACCGCGCCCATCGGTGAATTGGGATAGCGTTCACCGGAATCGTTTCGTCGTGGCACGGACAACGCCGCCGTCATCCATTGCAAATCCGTGATCCGTTGCGGGCCCGCATGCGCGTTGTCGGCTTCGTCTTTGGATTCATTCAATGACCACACCGAGGGCTGGCCACCGACGATGCGTCCTTCAGGAGCCAGCACCGTCGTTGTGAACCCTTGACTGCGAAGCTTGCCAGCATTTGGGACACTCGACAGATCGCGAACCTGTCGATTGGCAACGATGTTCGCATTCCAATAGTCATCGCCGGATGTCAGCGAGTCACCGGATACCGCTTGCCAAGCGTTGATCCATCCGGCGTAGATCGTTTTGCCCGAGCAATCCGCGACACGGCAACCCGGCGTAGGCTCAATCGAGTCACCCACCGCGACGATACGACCGGCTCGGATCAGAACATCGCCCGTCGCTGCATTTTCCTCGGAGTCCCTATTTCCCTCGGAGTCTTTGTCCGACTCTTCCGAGTTCCGATCATTCAAGTAGTAATCGGGGTTGGTCACCAACATGGCCCCGGTCAGCAACACGTCCGTGGGCGAGTTGGATCGGAGTCCGACGACAGGGTCGACTCCACGAATGTTTTGGGCGTGGGCAACAATGGCGACACTCGCCATCAAGATGGTCAGCAGCGGCCGACTCAAACAATTGTTAGATCTCAATGAACTCACTCGATTGAGGCTTGCGGACAACGATCGCCAGGCACACGCAATCTGTCTGCTCCGAGCGTGCAAAGTCCGCCAGAAACGCATCGGTTGTGAACAGATTGGGCCGTCGCAGGATAATCGCTCTTGCGCTGCAACGCGAACCGCTACTCCGAGGAGGCCTGAGCCCTCCGCAGAGCCTTTGTGAGCAATCGATCAAACGTCGACGCGAACGCCTTTTTGTCTTTCGGGCCGTACGGAGCACTGCCGCCGGTTTCCACCCCCGCACCCCGAAGATCGTCCATGAAATTTCGCATCGACAGACGGCCAGCAATCGTCGCGGGTGAATACTCTTCGCCTCGCGGATCGATCACAAACAAACCTTTTTCCACCAACAACCCCGCCAGAGGCAGATCCGCCGTGACGGCCAAATCCCCCTTCTCACCATGGTTGACGATGTACCGGTCCGCTTGATCGGCTCCTTCGCGAACGACGACGGAGCGAACGGTGGTTGCATTGGCAGGAGCACCAACGGGAGCATTCGCGACCAAGATCGTTTCAATGTCCAAACGTTTTGCGGCACGAAAAACGACGTCTTTCACGTCTCGCGGGGCGGCATCGGCATCGATCCAGATTTTCACGTCATCGGGTTCCGGTGTGGGTGTCGTTTCCGTTGTGATTGATTGATCCAACCGCTGATTGAGAAACACTCTACGGTGCCACAACGGTGCCTTCGTTTCGGTTTAAACTAGCCGCTTCCTACCAACGTTCCCACCACTGACACCGGCACCACCATGAATCAGCTCCTGGTTTCTCGCCACATTCCTCACGCAACACGACGCCACGTCGCGTTTGTGCTCATCGCGTTCGCGTTGTTCGGCGGCCTTCTGCCCCAGATAACCTCCGCCGATGAGCCCGCCAAAGCCAAACGGCCCAACATCGTCTTTGTGTTTTCCGATGACCATGCACTGCAAGCCATCGGTGCCTACGGATCCAAGATCAACAAAACACCGAACCTGGATCGAATCGCCAGCGAAGGTGCCGTCTTCCACAACTCATTCTGTGCCAACTCGATCTGCGGTCCTTCAAGAGCCTGCATCCTGACGGGCAAGCACAGTCACATCAACGGATTCCTTCGCAATGGAAATCGCTTCGATGGATCTCAAGTCACGTTTCCGAAACTGCTGCAAGACGTTGGCTATCAAACCGCGTTGATCGGCAAGTGGCACCTGGGCACCGATCCGGTCGGATTCAATCACTGGGAAATCCTTCCCGGACAAGGCAATTACTACAACCCCGACTTCATCCAAATGGATGGATCACGCAAACGGTACACCGGCTATGTCACCGACATCATCACCGAGAACACGGTCGATTGGCTGGAGAACACTCGCGATAAAGACGCGCCGTTTGTGTTGATGTGCCAGCACAAAGCGCCGCACCGAAACTGGTCGCCTCCGCCCCGTCACTTCGATCTTTACAAAGGCGTCGAGGTTCCCGAACCAGAATCCTTGTTCGACGATTACGAAGGTCGCTCCAAGTTGTTGCATGAAAGCGAAATGTCGCTCGCGAACCATTTTTATTGGGGCCACGACATGAAGTTTCATGGCGAAAGCTTGTTCCCGGAACACTTCTTGCCACGCTTGGGCAACGGTGAATATCGGCGGATGAACGACGAGCAAAAGGCTGCGTGGGACGCCGCTTACGAACCCGAAAACCAAAAACTGATTGCCGACATGCAAGCTGGCAAATTGTCCAGCAAAGACATCACCAAATGGAAGTACCAACGCTACATCAAGGACTATCTCGGCACGGTACAAGCGGTCGACGACAGCGTCGGTGAATTGCTGGCTTACCTCGATGAAACAGGCCTCGCCGAAAACACGATCGTGATCTACAGCAGCGACCAAGGGTTCTACCTTGGTGAACACGGTTGGTACGACAAACGCTGGATGTTCGAAGAATCGCTTCGCATGCCGTTCTTGATTCGCTGGCCCGGCGTGATCGAACCCGGCACCGAAAGCACCGCTCCGATCCAAAACATCGATTACGCACCCACGTTCCTCGAAGTCGCCGGCGCCGAAATCCCCGAAGCCATCCAAGGACGCAGCATGGTGTCAATGATGAAGGACGGCTGCCGAGCCTCATCGACTTGGCGTGACGCGGTTTACTACGCCTACTACGAGAACGCAGCCGTGCACATGGTCCCCGTTCACGACGGCGTGCGAACCGAGCGTTACAAACTGATGTTCTTCCCGCGAGGTCGCCATTGGAATTTGTTCGATTTGGAAACCGACCCGCAAGAAATGAAATCCGTCCACGACGATCCCGAATACGCGGACATCTTGGCTGGCCTACAAAAACGCTACTACGATCTGCGTGATTTGTATGACGTCAACACCGCCACCATTCCCGCCACGCGAGGCGATGAACCAGGCTGGCAAAAACGCAATCTGTCGATGTCAAAATTGGCCAAGACCGCAAAACCGAAACTGGCTTTCATCGGTGATTCCATCACCCAAGGCTGGGAAGGTCGGGGCAAGAAGGTCTGGGAAGAAAACTATGCCGAACTGGACGCCATCAACCTTGGCATCGGCGGTGATCGCACCGAGAACATTGTCTGGCGTTTGACTCACGGGAACCTTGGAAAGATCAAACCCGAAGTCGCGGTGCTGATGATCGGCACCAACAACACCGGTCACTTCATGCAAGACCCAACCCAGATCGCAGAAGGTGTCGAAAAGATCCTGTCGATCCTGCAAGAGAAATTGCCGAAGACGAAGATCGTGCTGCAAGCCATCATGCCGCGAGGCAAAACCAAGATGGACTTGATGCGATTGAACAACATCGCCGTCAACGATCGCATCGCGAAAATGGCCGATGGCGAAAACATTGTTTACGTCGACTTGGGCGATCACTTCATGAACGAAGACGGTACGATCGATCCCGCGATCATGCCCGATTACCTGCACCTGTCCGAAAAGGGCTACGAGATCTGGGCCGATGCCTTGTCTCCCACCCTCCAATCACTCGGCCTCTAAAGTGGCATAGGATTCCAGCCTGAGATTCACCCCGAACCAGCGAAACAAGGTTCGGGCAACACTCGACCAAGGGCATCCACATTGTTGGATGCCCTTTTTTCCTGCGCACATCACGACGAATCACGATCTTTCCCCCCAATCAAAACCACCGGATTGCCGTGGCAGTGAAACCGCGAATCCAGGTAATGTCGCAGGCACATTCTCACCCGCGTTTCCGGAATCCCACTCGCAATCCAAGATGAAAATCGCACTGGCTTTCTCGGGAGGCGGCGTCCGTGCCACGGTGTTCCACCTGGGTGTGCTCGCGCGACTCGCCCGAGAAGATCTGCTGGGAAACGTCCACATGATTTCCAGTGTTTCCGGTGGCAGCCTCGCGGCGGGACTGGTCTTCGCCGCGACCAACAATCGCTGGCCGAGCAGTGCGGAATACCTTCACGAGGTCGTCCCCAAAATCCTGCACCTCCTGACCACGCAGAATCTGCAACGTTCTTATGTGATCAAGTCACTGATGTTCCCGTGGCAAATCCTCAGTGGCCGCGCCGCTGTCCTTGGTGACGAACTGGAACGCCGCTGGCAAATCAACGGTGACTTGTCCGACCTTCCCGAATCGCCTCGCTGGTTGATCAACGCGACTTGCTACCAGACGGGAAAGAACTGGCGGTTCCAACGCGACTTGATGGGCGACTACCAAACCAAATACATCGTCGACCCAAAGCTTCCACTGTCGCATGCGTTGGCCGCTTCCGCCGCCGTGCCTGGATTGATCGGACCGCTGATCGTGAAAGCCAAACATCACCGTTGGCAAGAGATGCGAAACGACGAATGGCATTCCATTCCCGCCAAGTACAAACGGCTGCACCTTTGGGATGGCGGTGTGTACGACAATCTCGGAGTGGAGGCACTCTTCAAACCAGGCATCGGATTGGTCGATGGCACCGACTTCCTGATTGTCTGCGATGCATCGCGACCCTTGGGAAGTGAATCGCGTCGATCGAAATGGCGACCGGGATACCTGAAAGCCTCGATGCGGTTGGTCGATGTGGCGACCGATCAAGTCCGCAGCCTGCGTGCTCGGATGCTGATCGATCACTTCAAGAAGAACCCCGGCAGCGGCGCGTACTTGCGTCTTGGTCTGAAGAGCAAGCGACCAACCCTGCGTGCCCACACACCACCAGAAGCA
The DNA here is from genome assembly GCF_002727185.1 of Rhodopirellula bahusiensis. Classification (NCBI taxonomy): domain Bacteria; kingdom Pseudomonadati; phylum Planctomycetota; class Planctomycetia; order Pirellulales; family Pirellulaceae; genus Rhodopirellula; species Rhodopirellula bahusiensis. The sequence continues at coordinate 19,696 of NZ_NIZW01000003.1, read as the reverse complement.
ACTGCCAGTTCCTCCGGAATCCGCGACTCGCACTGGACCGAGCAACCTTCGCTGACAGACGAAGAAGTCGATCGCGTCTCGCGGATCGAGACGACGCTTCGCCGGTTGAACCATCAAGAATTCAGCATGCTGTTCCGACACGGCTACGAAGTAGCCAACGGAACCCTGGCCCGCTACGGCGGCGAATCACTCGACCAACTCCCCCGAAGTCGAGTGCTCTTGCGAGCGGCCTGAATTCAACGTTCGCAGGCAAGAACGTTGAACGCAGCATTTCAGGCTGTCGCACCCTGACGCTGTCATCGAACCCCAATTTGTGGGGTGAGAAATTGATTAGAAAAGAGGCTATCTTCGCTGCGTTGCGAATCATGCTGGTTCGCTACCTCCATTCGGTCGGCAACGTTCCACTGAATCAGCTCGACGACTTTCTCACCTAGACAATACGTTCCATGACGAAATCCAATTCATTGAGTTGGCTAGCCCTCCTGCTGTTGATCACCCCGGCCGGATTCGCGAAATCAGTCTCCGGCGATGAGACCAACTTGCCAACCAAAGCACCCGCCGGTGGTGAGCGGTTGGTCCTGGCGGAATCAACGAAACCTGACAGGATCGGATCGTACGTCGCTGATAGCCTCCAGCACGACATCGTCACCGATCAGTCCGCCTCGATCGGCCAAACAGGATTGAAGAACGTCGAGACCGTTGCGATCACGGTATTCGATCAACCGCGAAACACCTGGGACGCGAGCCTATCGGCCAAGTCCGATGTCGCAATCGCCAAGGGAGACCAAGTTCTGATTGGCCTGTGGGTTCGCGGTGAATCGCTGTCCAAAGAAGGCACCGCCATTGAAGGCGATGGCGGCGTCGTTGAAGTGGTCTTTGAGAAACGCAGCGACCCGTACACCAAGAGCATCCAGTACTTGGTCGAAACCAAACCCAACAACGAATGGAAACACGTTTGGATTCGGTGTGTTTGCAAAGACAGCTACGAGGCCGGTGAATGCGGAGTCGGACTGCAGATTGGTTACTCACCACAGCGGATCGAAGTGGCTGGTTTGGAAGTTTGGAAGTACCCCTCCGAAACCGACATTGAAACGCTGCCCATGTCGCCTCGGTCGTACACCGGCCGGGAACTCGATGCCGCCTGGCGGGTCGAAGCGGATCAGCGAATTGAAAAGTATCGCAAGTGCGATATGAAACTGACGATTGCTGATGCCGATGGCAATCCAATGCCAAATCAGGTTATCTCCATTCGCCAAACCAAACATGCCTTCCGATTCGGAACCGCAGCCAGCGTTGGAATGATCGGACGCACCGACGATGACGCGCAGAAGTACCGCGAAGTCTTGAAAGAACTCTTCAATGTGGTGACGGTCGAAAACGGATTGAAGTGGGAGTTCTGGGACAATAAAACCAGCCAAGACCACAATCAAGTTCTCTCCGCGATGGACTGGTGCAACGAACACGACATCGCGGTGCGTGGTCACGTGCTCGTCTGGCCAGCACAGAAAAACTCACCGAAGTGGATCACGTCGCTGTACGACGACCCGGTCGCTTTGAAGCAGGTCGTCAACACGCACATTCGCGAAATGGGCTTCGCGACTCATGACCGCGTTGCCGATTGGGATGTGCTCAATGAAACGTTCGACAACCGCGAATTCGAAGAGCATCTCGGGGCCGAGTGTTTTTCACAATTCTTCCAAGAGGCCGACGGCGTCTTGCCCAAAGCAGATCTCTACTACAACGATTACGCCGGTCTGGTCCGCGCGGGCGTGAACACCTACCACAAAGATCACTTTGAAATGACGATTCGTCGTTTGATCGATGAGGGTGCCCCCATCGACGGGATCGGGATCCAAGGTCACTTTGGCGAGATCTTGACCCCGCCGCATCGACTGGTTCGCGAACTGGATCGTTGGGGTCAATTCGACAAGAAGATTCTGATCACGGAATTCGATGTCGGCATCTCGGATCAAGAACTGATGGCAGACTTCACCCGCGATTTTTTGACCGCGTGCTTCTCGCACCCGGACGTGGATGGGATCATTACCTGGGGATTCTGGGCCGGCGCACACTGGCGCCCCGGATCGGCGTTGTACGACAAGCAGTGGAACCTGACCGCGTTTGGAAAGGCCTGGGTCGGGCTGACCAACCAAAAATGGATGACTGACTTGAAGACCGAACTGGATAGAACGGGTTCGGTGAGCTCACGAGTCTTCAAGGGCGATTATCAAATCACCGTCGGCGACCACACTTGGGATATCTCCGCGACGGAAGACAGCGAAATGACGCTCACGTTCCCCTCCGCTGTTGAGAACTGAGCTACGATTCGTCTTCCCGGCTTCCCGACCTTGATTCCCCCGCCCTTCGCACATGCCCACTGATTCGCAACCTGCCCGCAATCAGAGTCAGGGGCAACTTCGACGTGACGTGGGTCTGTTTGGTGCCATGATGATGGGGCTGGGATCGATCGTCGGCACGGGTGTCTTTGTCAGCATTGGAATCGCGGCGGGAATCACCGGCCCATCCGTCGTTTTCGCGATTCTGATCGCCGCGATTGTCGCGACCTTCAATGGACTCAGCAGCGCTCAATTGGCGGCTGCGCATCCAGTCAGCGGCGGCACCTACGAGTACGGCTATCGGTGGCTGACACCATCCATGGGATTCACCGCGGGTTGGATGTTCCTGTGTGCGAAATCCGCTTCGGCCGCAACCGCCGCACTCGGCTTTGCCGGCTACGCCCTGCAACTCTTCCAAGTTGGCCAGACCGACTGGACGGTGCCGCTCGCGATGGGTGCGGTGCTGGTGACAACGTTGCTGTTGCTCGGTGGGATCCGGCGATCCAATTGGACCAACATCGCCATCGTCAGCACCACGCTGATTGCACTGGTCGCCTTTGTGCTGGCTGGATTGCCCGTCGCTTTGGAATCAGGTCGCGTGAACATGACGCCACTGTTCGCCTCCGACCAATCGACAACGGCGGCGAGTCAATTCCTGGAGGCTTGCGCATTGATGTTCGTTGCCTACACCGGCTACGGCCGAATCGCGACGCTCGGCGAAGAAGTCCACAACCCGCGGCGAACGATTCCGCGAGCCATCATCGCCACGCTGCTGGTCTCGTCGCTGTTGTATGCGATTGTCGGCGGCGTCGCGGTCGCCGCAGCAGGCACCGATATCCTGAGCGGAACAACCAATCGTACCACCGCTCCGTTGCAAATCGTCGCCAACCAATTGAAGTCCCCGTTGATTGCCAAACTGGTTGCCGTCGGAGCCGTGACGGCGATGCTGGGCGTTCTTCTCAACCTCATCCTCGGTCTTTCCCGAGTCGTTTTCGCGATGGGTCGTCGCGGTGATTTGCCAAGCAAACTGTCCGCGGTATCCACCCGGAGTGCGACTCCCTACGTCGCAGTCCTCGCCGTGGGAATCGGTGTCGCGACGATCACGCTGATCGGTGACGTCCGCACGACGTGGTCATTCAGTGCTTTCACCGTGTTGGTTTACTACGCCTTCACCAACTTCGCGGCAACACGACTGACATCAGAAGAACGCTTGTTCTCGCCCATCGTGCCATGGTTGGGATTGGCCTCCTGCCTTGGATTGGCATTCTGGGTCCAGCCCCAAATCTGGATCATTGGACTCGCATTGATCGTCGTCGGCCTGATGCTCCAACGACTGATGCAATGGTGCAACCGCTAAACATCGCGTGAACGACCAGTGGGAGTTACTTCCATTTCCTGACCTCGCGCACCCAGTCGATTGGTTCGATGTCGAGTGTCACTTTGTTTCCGTCTTTTTGTCCATTGGGCGATTCTTGACGAAGCCGTTTCGGTTCTTCGAAGAGGTTATGATGCTCGGTTTTCGCACCGGGCCTTCTTGTGGAGTTTCAGCATGAATCGTTTGACGTGGCTGGTCGGGGCCATGGTTTTGCTCACCGGTTTCAAAACAACTCCAGCGGCGGCGGTCGACTCGGAGGTCGACGTCGTGGTGTACGGAGCCACACCGGCAGGCGTTGCTGCGGCGGTGGCAGCAGGCAAATCGGGCCAGTCGGTTCTGTTGGTCGAACCCACCCAACGCATCGGTGGCTTGGTGACCAGCGGTTTGTCGCACACGGACTTTCATTCCCTGGAAAGCCTCAGCGGGGCATTCCTTGATTTCGCGAATCGGGTCGAAAACCACTACGCCGAAACCGATGGCCCTGAATCGCAATCAATCAAGGATTCCTATCACGGCACGTTTGGTGAACCCAAAGTCAACCTCGCGGTCTTCCACACCTTGTTGGATGAACAACCCAGCATCGAACTGATCCACCATCACACGCTCAAAGCGTTGAGCCTGACTGAAACGAAACCACAAAACCGCATCGAGTCAGCGACCTTCGTCGACCCTCATGGCAACACGCGAACGGTTCATGCCCAAGTGCTTGTCGACGGCACCTACGAAGGCGACTTGATGGCCATGGCTGGAGTCGATTGGCGAGTCGGCCGAGAGAGTCGCGATGAGCATGGGGAATCCTTGGCACCAGAAACGGCAGACTCTCAACTGCAAGCGTACAACTTTCGGTTCATCATGACTCGTGACGAAGCCAATCGGGTGACCCCCGTCGCTCCGCCTGGTTACCGACGCGAAGATTTTGTGGGCGTGTTGGATGCGATTGAGTCCGACAAAATCCAACGTGTCTTCGACTATCCCAGCAAGTGCATTTTCAAGGCTCACCTGCCCGTGTTGCCCGGTGGCAAGTACGACATCAACGATGTATCGCGAGGCAAGGTGCGGCTGTCATTGCCAGGCAAAAACCTCGGTTGGCCGAACGGCACGCCTGAAGAACGCCAAGCGATCTTTGCCGAACACTTACGAGACCAAGTCGGCCTGCTGTACTTTCTGCAGAACGACCTGGAGGTTCCCGACAAGTTTCGCCAGGAAGCGTTGCAGTGGGGATGGTGCCGTGACGAATTCCTGGACACCGACCACCTGCCACCGCAACTGTATGTGCGCGAAGCTCGTCGTATGCAGGGAGCCTACATCTACACGCAAGCGGACAGCGAGTACGCGGAGGAAGGCACCCGAACTGTGTTCCACCGCGATTCGATCGCTATGGCGGATTATGGAAACAACTGCCACGGAACCCACCACGAAGGCCCTCGTTTCGGCGGCAAACACAGTGGTGAGTTCTACCATCCCGTGCCACCGTACCAGATTCCCTACGGAGTTTTGCTTCCCAAGGACATCGACAATTTGTTGGTGCCGGGTGCCGTGTCGTCGTCGCACGTTGGCTTCTGTGCGTTGCGTTTGGAACCGGTGTGGATGTCGCTGGGACAAGCCGCCGGGCACGCAGCGGCTCTTGCCGTGCAGCAAGACCAACCCGTGCAACAGGTCGACGTCGCGCATCTGCAGCGTCAGCTTCACGCGGATGGTTCCGCCACGATCTATGTCAGCGATGTGTTGCCGGACTCGCCTGACTTTGACGCCGTCCAGTGGTGGGGTGCCGGTGGAGGATTGTTGAAACTGTATCCCGCGGGGACACCTCGAAAGCCACGTGGAAAGAAATTGCACGGGCAATACAGCGAAGCGGCACCCGGTCATGCCGCCCAACTCGACCTACCGCTCGACGCCAAACTGGAACAACGCTGGAGAGCGTTGGCTGTGTCGATCGGCGTGCCGCTCGACGCTCTTCCGAAGGCAAATGACACCACCACACGAGGCGATTTCATTCGCGCCGCGGCAACGGCAGCAGGTGAATAGCCAGGCGTCTCAACTCGAACGCCCCCAAAACATCCTCGCCATTCAAGAAAGCACCATGAAGTCACATCTCGGACTGCCCACCTTGCTGATCGCAATGACTTCGCTCTTTTGCGCTGACTTTTCAGTGCGGATGAACCGGTGACGTTGAACCAAAAGGCCGATGGCTATCGCGGCGTTTGGTACATGAACCAACCATCGGGCGACGAGTACGTCTACAAGTACAGCGGAGGTCTGGGAACCTACTGCTCCAAGCACAAACCATTCGCGATCTACAGCGAGCAGGTCAACAAAACGTTCTTCTGCTTCGGAGGCGCGACGGCCGACGACAATCGTAAATTGCTTCACATGGTTTCGTACTACGACCATGAGACCAACACCGTTCCCCGCCCCACGATCCTGCTGGACAAGCTAACTGACGACGCCCATGACAACCCCGTGATTTCCGTCGACGACGAAGGCCACCTTTGGATCTTCTCAACGTCTCATGGACAATCGCGTCCCTCGTACATTCACCGCAGCAAACGCCCCTTCGATATTACCGAGTTTGAATTGGTGAAAGCGACCCGGGCCGATGAGAATGGGCGAACTCCGATCACCAACTTTTCCTACATGCAAATGTGGCACTCGGGCAACGGCTTCCAAGCCTTCTTCACTCGCTACAACTACCCCGCCGCTCGCACGATTTGCTTCATGAGCAGCGTCGACGGTCGCGAGTGGAGCGCGTGGCAAAAATTGGCCGCGATGGGACAAGGGCACTACCAAGTCAGCGGCATCGGCGAGTCCAAAGCCGGATCGATGTTCAACTATCACCCGCAAGACAAAGGACTCAACTGGCGGACCAACCTGTACTACATCGAAACGCCGGACAACGGCCGAACCTGGACAACGGCAGAAGGAAACAAGCTTTCATTGCCGCTGAAGGAGGTCCACAACAAGGCTTTGATCCATGACTACGAAGCCGAAGGATTGAACGTGTACCTAAAAGATCTCCGCTATGACACGAACGATCATCCCGTGCTGCTTTACATCACTAGCCAAGGATACGAAGCCGGTCCGAAGAACGATCCGCGCACGTGGATGTTGGCACGTTGGACGGGTAGCGAATGGAAACGCTCTCCCATCACCACTTCAGACAACAACTACGACGCCGGAGAACTATGGCTGCTGGCCGACGACGACTGGCGAGTCATCGGGCCAACGGAAAAGGGACCGCAGCCCTACAACCCGGGCGGCGAAGTCGCGATGTGGAAGAGCGCCGACCAAGGTGCAACTTGAATCAAACTGAGGCAAATGACCAACAACAGCGAGATGAACCACACCTACGTCCGACGAGCCCTCCACGCACACCCAGACTTCTTTGCCATCTGGGCCGACGGGCACGGACGAAAGCCGTCGCACTCCCACCTGTATTTCTCCAACGCCGCCGGCGACGTATTCCAACTCCCACGGAACATGACATCCGAAACGGCCAAACCAACCCGGGTCGAACTGAAGTAACGTCACGGCAAGCTTCGCCAAACTGTGCCACACCCCAAGCCTGTGCAGCGAATGGCTATATCCCTGAAGTCAATCGCAACGCAATCAGAAAAGGGTGAGGAACGGAAGTCGCGACATGCGATCCAGCGAAGTCGCCCAATAGAAGGTTTTTGCAACACCCAATTTACCGGAGTGTCCCCACCGCAAAGCGACTCGTTTGAAACAAGGATTGACGTTCAGGCTCGTACCTCGCTGACCCCAAATACCAAATAACTGTGCAGCCAGTTAACTATGCCTCAGAACCAGCATTCCGTTGAATCACAACCGATTCGTCAAGACGTTCGAGCTTGAACCAATTGTTTCCGAACGACGACGCATCCACGCGCACAGAATCGGAAGAAATGTGTCGAACATCAACGAAGAATGTGACGAGGCCACCAGGGGCGGTTGCCTCGGTCTCAATTGGCGGTTGGTCAGCCAAAGCCAGCAATTCATAAAATGGCAATGCGCGATGATGGGCGATCAATACCGACTCAACCGAAGCAAAGGTGGTTTGAATCGGATTTGATTGTGCAATGAGTTCAAGGCTGGCACCACGACGAAGGTGTGTCCGAAGGGCCTTTGCGTACAACCCATGTTATCCGCCGCTGCGCTACGGGGAAGGTGTCCATTGGTCTGGATTAGAATTCCAGCCGTCCGCAGTGTGCCAGCGAATTTCGGACACGCCCGAATCATCGGACAGAAATCGGTGGATTGCATTTGCGACCGTGTCAATTTCTGCGTCATAGTTCTTGCGCAGGAACCAGTCGAGAAGGCCGCGACTGGGGTCGCACGAGATGAGCCATTGTCGTGGAACGTCGTCAACGAGTCCGACCATTACGTAGCAACGGCGAGAACTGGCAGGAGCGAATAGCGTGAATGCATAGTCGAGGGAATCAAGGGACCAGTCGCCCAGCCCTTGAGACGCAAAGGAGGCAACCATCGCAGCGGCAATGTCCTCGCCGAACGGTTGAGCATCGTTGTTGAGTGTCGTCGAATCACGTTTGAAACTGACGTGAGTCTTCATTGATCTGCGGCGGACAACGGAAGGTTTTTACGACACCCGCCTCATACGAAGCTAGAAGATGTCGAATTATCAAGAAACATACCAAAGGTTCGCTGCTTGAACAAAGAGCGAGGGTGTGCCGCTGTCTCCGTCGGAGGAAAGTGTCAACGAAGCTATAGATGTTCACAGTCAAAAGCGGTTACCAGTTGAGAGCGGCCCTTGCGTAAACACCCTGTTATGTGCCACCACGCGCTGGCGGAAGGTCGTCAGTCGACACGAAACCGTTCCACCACGGTAGAGCCTCGGATTCGAGGTCAGCAACCGCGCGGCCAATCGAACCATCGACATGGTCGACGTATTTGCAACGGTAGAATTCTTGGTTATTGAGCCAACGCCCGTTGGGCGCACAAGGCGTCCAATCATCATCCGGAACGGCCATGACGCCATAGCAAATCGTAATAGCATTGGATCGCATTTTTTGGAAGAAAAACACGTCGCGGATTGGGCCACGGTCGCGGATGAAATACGTCGTTGCGCGGAGTTGCGAGAAGCCGTGCGCGCCGACGCCGTCAACGAGCCTGCGAATGATCGCACGCTTCACTCTGGGAAACGGGTCGGCATCAGGCATGATCGGTGGCACATAACGGAAGGTTTTTACGACACCGCCCTGAACGAAGCGAGCGATGTCTGAATTATTGGAGATTGTACCAAGGCCAGCCCGCGTTGACAAAGTTGGAAGGTGTGCCGCAGGACCAGCGTAAAAACCATGTTGTACGACCGGTCAATGCCAAGCAATTTTGGCCGAGAGTTGACCGGTGATGGCAGTATCAAGAAATGCGGCAATGCCATCCGCGGTTGAAACACATTGGGACAGTGGGAAATCGTCGATCTGTCCGTTTTCGAGTCGGAATTGGTCACAATCGTCGTCGGATGCGTTGGGAGTCTGTGACCACGCACCATCAGAATCACGGTAAACAGCGGCGCGACGTCCGTTAAGAAAAAGTGCCAGTTCGCAGTCGCCATCGCGGTGCAGCCAGAATGCGCCAGTGCCGTCCGGCGCGATTAAACGGTCGATCAAGCCAGCAAGGTCTGACGCGGTGTTTACGTCATGGAAGTCCTGCATGGATTGAAGTTTGAGCATCTACTTCGGTAGGTCGCACAACGGAAGGTTTTTACGACACCGCCCTAAACGAAGCGAACGATGCCTGAACTACCGGAAATTGTACCAAGGCCAGCCCGCGTCGCCAAACAAGGAAGGTGTGCCGAAGGCCTCAGCGTAAAAACCATGTTGTCGGACGCGATGCGCTACGAGTGAGTTCTCCATCCGCGTTTTTCCATCCGTCGATAGTTGTCGGCAGTGCGAATTGAGCCGAGATATCCAGTCAATTTCTCAAGTTCGTCGTCCGGTTCGCCCTCGAAGGGCGAAACATAGACAGCGTTCCCATAGTTTCGTTGCATTTTTGACGGGGTATCGTCAATGAAAAGGATTCGACGCATGTCGAAGCCAAGGCGTTTGACCTTGCGGAGGTCTTTGATGAAGACGGTCTCGAAACGTTCAGGGTCCATGCGTTGCACACAGCGTTCCCGGCCCCAAACGAATTCAAATTCAACGTTTTGAGGACGTATGGCGGCGGCGATTCCGGAGACGTAGTCGTTGGTTGCCGACGACCAAATCGCAAGGGTGTACCATTCCGCAACGGCAGCAAGAAACGAATCGAGGTGCGGTCGGCGGTAGATGTGAAACGGCCCAACGCGAAAGTCGGCTGGGCGATCCAGTTCCCGCTCGGAACCGTAGATGAGAGTCTCGTCAACGTCGAGTATCAGGAGTCGTTGTGGATCATCGTTGGTCATAGGGCTGCGGAACCAATCGACTAGCGTCCGACAACGGAAGGTTTTTACGACACCGCTTTCTCACTGAAGTCAAAAAGCGTCGCAACACAAAACAGTTTACCAAAAGGTACCCACGTTGCCAAAGAGGCGGTGTCCACGGCGTTGCAAACCAACACGCGACAACGGAGCGAACAAACGTGGCAAGCCGGGCGAGTCTCCAACGACGAAGCCGTGGCCTTGCGTAAAAACCATGTTACACGCCGCTTGCCCCGCGTTACAGGTCTCCAAAGTCATCCGCAACCTTGTGAATGTCGCCAGTTTCGTGATCCCACCAAAAGACCGCGTGATTGAGCAGTTCCGGATGATCGGCTTGCGGCATCAGGATTAGTTGGTCGCCACCGCCATTAGCACCGATTGCAACTGCATTGGGCGGGAAGTCGGGCCAGTCATTTGCGGCCTTGGTCTCGCGCACGACGTCATTGCACGTTCTTTTGAGGCGCTTTTTGTCGCTGGTGTCAAAGATCGTGTAGAGCATCCACGCGTCGGGAGGAGTCTCCACGCTGCCGCCGTTAGATTTCAACATCGCGTTGACGTAAGCGGGCGGAAATTTGACGCCGAGTTTGCGTTCAGTCTCGGTGACGAACTTGATGTCGACGGGAAATGGCATTCGACTGCGGCGTGTAACGGAAGGTTTTTACGACACCGCCCTAAGCGAAGCAGTGGAGCTTGAATCACGAAAAGCTAATGATACGCCAGCCAAGCTTGAAGTGCAAAGGAAGGTGTGCCCGAAGGGCCTAGTGTAAAAACCATGTTGCACGACCGCCGCGCCGCCAGATAGGTATCCATCCGAAAGCGCATGCAAGCGATCATGGCGATCCAAGTGTATCGGCAGAAAGCAAAGAGGGATCATGAACCGCCGTGATCGTGCCGCGTGCGACAACGCGAGCACCCTCGGCAATGTCGAAAGCGAGGCCAACGTGAAGACGCCCAACGAACGATGGAAGAGCGTGAAATGAGAATGCAACGCGACCAGTATCACCGCCAGCCATCGACTCACGGTCGAGCAACGTGATGGTCAAGCCATCGTAAGCGTCGTCGATCGTGATACACGGTCGGTATCCGGAAAAGAACGGCGAGTGTCGCCCGCCGTCAGATTCGGGCGACGCAAACAGTTCCGCCTCCGCGTGTGTGTCCATTGATTTGAGGTCGTGCAACGGAAGGTTTTTACGACACCGCCCTAAACGAAGCGAGCGATGCCTGATCTACTAGAGAGTGTACCAAAGCCAACGCCGGTTGCCAAAGAACGAAGGTGTGCCGAAGGCCTAGCGTAAAAACCATGTTGGCAGACACGGCGACCTACGAAGCCGGTATCCATGTGTGAGATTCCGCAAGTTCCGAGACGTATTCGCGCGAATCGGTCTGAATGACGCCGCGACCGCGCCAGTCGAATGTAATGCCCCGTTTCTTTTTGGGCGGTGGAACCCGAACCAAGTCCACGAAAAGCATGGCGGATTTAATATCCGCCAGCGGGATTCCGCGTTCGTCGAGTTGATGCTTGAACCACGCGGACATTTCTCCAGCGATGTACGTTTCGAGCGCACCGCAGGAATCGTGGACACATGTGCCAGCGAGGACATCCACGGTTAGCGCGCCATCGGGCAGCGCAGCGAACGTTTCGAGGTCAGATTGCATCCGCCAACCGTAGAACATCTGGCAGAAGACGTGAGCGTGATCTTTGAGGACTTTGTGGCTCACTAGTGTCTGCCAACGGAAGGTTTTTACGACACCGCCCCGAACGAAGCGAACGGTGCCTGAACTACGGAAATTGTACCAAGGCCATGGCCCGTTGCCAAAGAGCCAAGGTGTGCCGCAGGCCTAGCGTAAAAACCATGTTAGGTGCCACGGCACCATGCGAGAAAGCGTTGCCAAAGTGATTTCGGCTGGTCTTTGGTTAGGTCAAAAGTCGCATTAAAGCTACCAGCTTCGTTGACGGTCAATTCATCAGCATCGCCAAAGAGTGCCTCGAACCCAGCCATGGCGTCCTCTTCGGCGGCCGCCTGAGGAGCACGATCCTCGTCGGAAATGTCGACGCGATGAAAAACGGGATAGCCTGGAACAAGTCGCTGTGCATTGTCCCAGTATGATTGGTCATCGTCGGACAATTCATCACCAGCCCAGAGTTTGAAGCGAATGCTGAATAGGCGAAAGATCAGATCGCGGTCGGATTTTGGGACGTCCATCAACGTGCGGAAGTCGGGGATTTCGTCAGCCCAGTAGATGCCGCCCATGGGAATCATGCAGCTGAGACGCTCCGCGTCAGGGTCAAACGTGAGCGGTCGGAGGCAATCAATCGCTCCATCACTCAACATCTAGTGGCACCTAACGGAAGGTTTTTACGACACCGCCGTGCGATGCCATTCAAGTTTGAACAACCAGAGATTCTACCATTAGAGGGAGGCCTGAACAAACGACAGCGGTGTGCCGAAGGCCTAGCGTAAAAACCATGTTATGTGCCACTTGAAGCGGCATTTCGGAACAAGCGTTCGCAAAGGTCAGCGGCATACGAGTCGGGAAATTGGGTTAAGCCCGCGATTGCGTTATTGAGTTCTGAGGTGTTTTCGTGCGTGACGGCAGCATAGCCAGTGTCATCAGCGATGCCATTGAGCCAAATGCCAATGGGCACGCCGGTAGATTGCACTGCGGCAATGTACCGCTGTGCCTCCGGGTCAGACGGCAATCCATGTTCGTCTAGTGTCGACAGCGGAAACGCGAAGAACGTCCAGTGACATACGCCGTCAACGGCCAGCGAGTCGAGGTCGACCAAAGTATCGAGGTCGATTGGGCCATCGTACGGCATCGGCGATTATCTGTGGCACATAACGGAAGGTTTTTACGACACCGCCCTGAACGAAGCGAGCGATGCCTGAACTACCAAAGATTGTACCAATGCCAAGGCTCGTTGCCAAAGAGCCAAGGTGTGCCGAAGGACCCAGCGTAAAAACCATGTTGTGTGCCACTGAAGCGGCATTAATCGCAGTCTTCATGAAAACGCAAGCCACCGCACGAAACGCATTGAAAAACGTAGTAGGTGAGCGATCCGAAATCATTGTTGCCAATGGAATCCCAGTCTGGTGCTTGAAACCAGTCCGCGATGGCGTCCGCAGGAGATTCGGAGTCCGGAAGCGCGCCTGCGGGGAGCGAACCGAGAAATGCACACGGGCGTTTGCAGCAGAATTGCCAGCGTTCGCCCTGCCATGAGTAGTAATCCGGCGTCCGAATGATCTCGAACAGATACTCCGAGTCGACCTGGACATGGAACCACGTTTCGTCGGGGAAGTTTGGATCAACGGGTTGCGGAATAAGTTTGTAGTCGCCGAGAACAGGTGGATTGCCGAGTGGAAGCCCGTGAGTGCGGCCCAACCGAGCATCCTCTACCCGCACCATCCCGAGTTCCGTGTCGACAGTGTGGTCAACCTTGCCGCCGCGAAAACACTGGTAACAAGCGTCACAGAATCGAATTGTTGTTGGCATACTGCAGACGCAACACGTACCAGCGGGATCGGTTCGGGCGTGGGCCACTGGGGCCTTGAACAACGGGAACGGCATGCCAAGGTCGTCAAACGTTTCCATGAATGATTAACTCGTGGCACACAACGGAAGGTTTTTACGACACCGCCCAAAACGAAGCGAGCGATGCCTGAACTGCGAGAAATTGTACCACCAGAGGGCAGCTTGAACAAACGACAGCGGTGTGCCGAAGGCCTAGCGTAAAAACCATGTTGTCGGACCGTCGCGTTGCTAATCAGTGCTCCATCACCTGACGGTCGCAAGCGACCGCGCACAGACCGACAATTCGGCATCGCTATTCGATGATTTTGCCGCACCAGAGAAAGTCCGCGAACATTCGCCAGCTTGGTTCGGTCTCGGGCGGGGACAGCGGCCGGTCGGTGAAGTACTCGCAGGCGGCATAGAGGTATGAGGAGATGTCGCCGTTTTGCCAATCATGCGCGCCCCCGAGCATGTAACGCGTCGGTTCGTCGCGTTCGAGTTGCTGAGCGGCCTCGCGTTCGTCAGCCAATGCGCGGACGAAAGCGAGAAACGTGTCGCGATCGTTAACGTTCTCCAACAGGTCGTAGAGTTGCGCCATGGAAACTGAGGTCCGACAACGGAAGGTTTTTACGACACCGCCGTTGACGAAGCGGTGGATTTTGAATCACGAGAGATTGTACCAATGCCAACGTACGTTGCCTACCAACGAAGGTGTGCCGAAGGCCTAGCGTAAAAACCCTGTTGTGCGGCAATTGAACTACCGGATCCAGTTGATTCCGTGATCGCCCATCTGCATGAACCCCGGATTGACGCCGGAAATTGGGCCATCGGTTGAATCTAAATTGGATAGGAAGCGAATCGGAAAGACGTCGTCGGCGTTGCGTCCCAGCAGGCGATACGCGGAGTCCATCCAGTCGCGAGTTGGTTCGAGGACGCCCCACCAAAACATGATTTGGCCGCCATCAGTGACGATGACCGGTTGGGTCACACCCAAATCGTCATCAGATTCGCATGGCGGTGTCACGTACCCAACAGCAGTGGAACCGTCAGCAAGTGTGAACGTCGCGGAAACCACGAACATGCCAGCAGTCGCGTTTACCTGTCCACGTTGAGTGGATGGGCGAACGGTGCATTCGTCCTGTCCTTCGTTACCTTCCTCATCGGAGGCAAACTCCCAAACGGGAGACGCGACAAGGTCCGCAGCAGTGAGTTGGTCGATTTGTTTTCGATTTGTCATTGCCGCACAACGGTAGGTTTTTACGACACCGCCCTGAACGAAGCGGACGATGCCTGAACTGCCGGAAATTGTACCAAGGCTATGGCCCGTTGCCAAAGAGCCAAGGTGTGCCCGAAGGGCCTCAGCGTAAAAACCATGTTAGGCGGCAGACACGGGAGCGGGTGTCGGTGTGCAGTTGTCGTGATCCGCAAAGTCGTCCCAGCACCAAAGAGTATCCGAAAAACCGCTGTTGGTGAGGATGGAGTGGACGTCGGTAGCGAGTTGATGAACAGAGTCAGGCAATGCCGATGGAACAGCGCCGAACAAACGTGAGATCATCGAAGGAAGTCGGGTGGGTGCGAGTTGAAGAATCCAGCGGTCGTCATCACCGTGAAACGGCAAGAGGACGAGTTGGAGCGACTGATCGTCGCGGTTGACCGGCAAGCAAAAGCCCGAATCACGCCAATCGTCGATTTCGCCAACTGACCAATCGCGAGCGGAAAGGTTGGAATGCAAAATCCTCGCGATGGATGCGCCGCGAATACGGCGTCCATCAGGTTCAGGCTCAGCGCCACGAAATGTTGCGTTCTGCGAACGGGCCACCGTCTGCCGCCTAACGGAAGGTTTTTACGACACCGCCCTAAACGAAGCGAGCGACGTCTGAACTACGAAAGATTTTACCAACGTCGGCGTCGGTTGCCTACCAACGAAGGTGTGCCGAAGGCCTCAGCGTAAACACCATGTTGTCGGGCACTAGCAGCGGAGTGCAGCTCGCCATTTGTTGAGCGTTTCGTCCTCAATGCGATCACCGAATGTACCGCGACCGCTGGGCTGCACGAACACATCTAGATCAGGTAGCGAAATCGCATGCGGGGCAACAATCGCAAGTAGTTCGAGGAGGAAATGCTGCGGTTGTTGCGTAACAGCGCCCATATGAACCGACATGTAGATTTCGGTCAGGTTTTCGACAGCGTGATGGAAGTCGCCGCCAACCTCATACGGCAGTTGGGCAGCGATATCGGGCGGCGGCAGGTCGCCCAACCCGTGTAGGTCTAGCAGTGCCAAGTTTTCGCCCCAATCGCAGATGTCGCATTGCGCGAAAGAGTCAACA
Organism: Rhodopirellula bahusiensis; assembly: GCF_002727185.1. Classification (NCBI taxonomy): domain Bacteria; kingdom Pseudomonadati; phylum Planctomycetota; class Planctomycetia; order Pirellulales; family Pirellulaceae; genus Rhodopirellula; species Rhodopirellula bahusiensis. The sequence continues at coordinate 3,733 of NZ_NIZW01000003.1, read as the reverse complement.
TACGCTATCAGTTCGACGACTGCGGGATGGCGCACGCCAATTACATCGCAGTAGCGTGCAAAGAGTCCGCCACCGATGAACTGTAACGCGCGAACAGAGAGGTCATTAAGGTTAGCTATGGTTTACGCCTGTGCCCGACAACGGAAGGTTTTTACGACACCGCCCTAAACGAAGCGAGTGATGCCTGAACTACGAAAGATTGTACCAAGGCCAGCCCGCGTAGCCAAACGCGGAAGGTGTGCCGAAGGCCTCAGCGTAAAAACCATGTTAGCGGACACTAGGCGCTCCAGAGCCGGTCTCCGTCTGAATCAAGAAACGCAAGCACCTCGGTAGCCGACAGGTCGCAACCATTGTCGCGGCCAGCAAAATCGAACCAGTGATCGTCCAGCGGGTCAGTCGCCCCAAGACGAAATCGGGATCGTGGGCTGAGGTAGGTGACGTTCATTTTGGACTGCGGGATAACCGCACCGTAAGAGGTCGTGAAATCGCCAGATGCACAGTGGCCAAGTTCGACGACAAACGATCCGCCGGACGAGCGGAATTGGAAGGTGAGCAAACGCAGGGTGTCGTCCACAACGCATCGGAAGTGGGGCATCGAGCCACGGAAGCCACGTTGACGCAAAACAGGAACAACGCGGTCACGCAGCACGTCGTTCATTGCGTCTCGATCTGCCAATAGTCTGTGTCCGCTAACGGTAGGTTTTTGCGACACCGCCCTGAACGAAGCGAGCGACGCCTGAACTACGGAAGATTCTACCACCAGATGGAGGCTCGAACAAACGGCAGCGGTGTGCCGAAGGCCTAGCGTAAACACCATGTTGGTGGACGCTGAATCTCGAACACGGTCACAATCACGCCTGCTCGTTCAACGGCCGCCAAGAAAGTTCGTTGCCGCGAGAAAACACTGGAGCAAGGTGGATCGGATGCCGTTCTTGGGAATCAATCTCGATGAACCAATTGGCTTTGATGATGTCATTGAAGGCGTCAAACTCATCGGCGTCAGGGCCGTCCATAGGGTCTGCAGCCGTTCGATCATTCCAATCCTCGCAGAACAGGATGTATTCAAGAATTCGACGATGGGTCGGATCGTCGGTAACCGCCAGTAGCTTAATGCTGCCGAACCAAGTGACATCACTGTACTGAGTATCGAACAGATCGCCGACGAGTAGCTTTTCGCAATAGAGTTTCTTGGGAGTCACGAGATGCTCGAATTGCGGGACCAGTAAGGCGTGTCCACCAACGGAAGGTTTTTACGACACCGCCCTAAACGAAGCGAGCGATGCCTGATCTACTAGAGAGTGTACCAAAGCCAACGCCGGTTGCCAAAGAACGAAGGTGTGCCGAAGGCCTAGCGTAAAAACCATGTTGGCAGACACGGCGACCTACGAAGCCGGTATCCATGTGTGAGATTCCGCAAGTTCCGAGACGTATTCGCGCGAATCGGTCTGAATGACGCCGCGACCGCGCCAGTCGAATGTAATGCCCCGTTTCTTTTTGGGCGGTGGAACCCGAACCAAGTCCACGAAAAGCATGGCGGATTTAATATCCGCCAGCGGGATTCCGCGTTCGTCGAGTTGATGCTTGAACCACGCGGACATTTCTCCAGCGATGTACGTTTCGAGCGCACCGCAGGAATCGTGGACACATGTGCCAGCGAGGACATCCACGGTTAGCGCGCCATCGGGCAGCGCAGCGAACGTTTCGAGGTCAGATTGCATCCGCCAACCGTAGAACATCTGGCAGAAGACGTGAGCGTGATCTTTGAGGACTTTGTGGCTCACTAGTGTCTGCCAACGGAAGGTTTTTACGACACCGCCCTGAACGAAGCGAGTGATGTCTGAACTACGATAGATTCTAGCAATAGAGGGAGGCTTGAACAAACGACAGCGGTGTGCCGTAGGCCTAGCGTAAAAACCATGTTGTGTGACCTACGCGCCGGGAGAGCGTAGCTGTGGGAATCTGTCGAGTAACGCGTGGAAATCGGGTTGCGATTCATCGTATACGCGATTGACATTGAACATGTCAGGGTCGTCATAGTCGAGTGACCATGCCAGCCAATCGTCAATCACGGCGCGACCAGTGCCAGAGATCAATATGCCGTGGGTCAAGCGGCCGAGTACACGAAGCATCGTTTGGTGCAGAAAATCGACAACTGGATCGAGGTTTACCTTTGCGCGAAAAGTAATCGTTGGCAACCCAAGTTGAAGCCGTTCGACATCATCGAGCAGCCAGTCGTAGAACTCGGCCTGCCGTACGATTTCGTGCGTCAAATCGGTGTAGCCGATCACGACAGCGGATTTCCAGTCAGCGTCGGGCACGCCGAAGGAATGTGATGTCGCGTCGATTTCGCGATGTTGGAGTGCGACGCCAACCTGAGAAGCGTGGTCTACGATTGCAGAAGGAGGTGAATTGGCAAGCGTCGCAGTGGGTGACACAACGTGCGAGAAGAAGTCCTCAATGCGGATGGACTGTTCAGCTTCGCGTCGCATTCGCTTGCGTTCTTCTTTTGACGGTTTGCCCATGGGAAGACTTAGGTCACACAACGGAAGGTTTTTACGACACCGCCGTTGCGATGCCATTGAAGTTTGAACGACGAAAGATTCTAACAGCAGATGGAGGCTTGAACAAACGACAGCGGTGTGCCGAAGGCCTAGCGTAAAAACCATGTTGTGTGACGCTACGCGTGGTTTCATCCCAGCCATGATTCGGCAAGAGTCCGAGAAATTGAGGCATCGGGAGTCGATTTACCGTATTTGGTTGCGAGCAGTTCGATGTGTTCGGAAATCTCGGCCATCGCAAACGCATCGGTGTCGGAAATCATCTCACGTTCTGTGCAGGGAACAACGTAGACCAAGAATGGGTCGTCGAAGATCGTGAAGATTGCAACATCGTGCGTGATGATGAAGTTGACGAAGGGTGCTGCAATATCGCTACCGTGAGCGACCTCATCAGCGTAGATGTCGTCGCGAACCTCACGTGTGTGCCGACGCAGGTTGGAAGCGGTGAAAGTATCGCAACCAGCCTGACGGAGTGCAGCGGAAACAGAACGCTCGAAGCTGGATAGATCGTCCATCTGCGTCACACAACGGAAGGTTTTTACGACACCGCCCTAAACGAAGCGAGCGATGCCTGAACTACGGAAGATTCTACCAAATCCAAGGCCCGTTGCCAAAGAGCCAAGGTGTGCCGAAGGCCCCAGCGTAAAAACCATGTTATCCGCCCGCTACGCTGTCCATCGGACAATGAACGCAAGGCATTTGCCCCGAATTGCGTCATTGTCGGTTGTGTCGCGAGCAGACGTAGCCACAGGCAGCATCCGGGTCAGCAGGTCGTCGTGAGAATCCCAGAATGTGTCATCGAGCGAGAGGACATTGCGTAAGAGATCGCCGGGAAAAAAGTCGCCCTCAGCGAGCGGTTTCGATTCAAGTCTCGCGACGGCAATCGGCATTAGGTGCGGCAGACCAACAGATTGACCAATCGTGATGCGTAAGTCCTCGATGGTGAAGTGACCAATGGGTTTGTGTCGCAGCGGATGGACGGTGGCAACGAGGTGAGAGTCAAACGTTGGGTCACCCCAGTCGTTGCCCTCGAGTTCGGTGAGCGTCTTGTCGAGTGTTTGGCTCACGGAAAGCTCGGAGCGGATAACGGAAGGTTTTTACGACACCCGCCCCGAACGGAGCGAACAAGTGTCGAATCACCAGACAGTTTACCAAAGGATCGCCGCTTGAACAAA